>NZ_DAHVNP010000050.1 GCF_027319265.1 Ferrimicrobium sp.
CTCGGTCTTGTGGGCTGCGTAGTTGTCTAAAACGACGTGAACTCCCAGCTCCTTGGGTACTTGTCGGTCGATGAGCTCGAGGAACTCAATGAACTCTATCGCCCTGTGGGCTACCGTCATCTTGGTGATAACCTTGCCGGAAGCGACATCAAGGGCAGCATAGAGATTACTAATACCGTTGCGCTTGTACTCGGTCGTTCGACGCAGAGGCACCCCTGGCACCATAGGGAGCATGGGTTGGGTGCGGTTCAGTGCCTGGATCTGTGTCTTCTCGTCGACACAGAGGACGATAGCTGCCTCAGGTGGGTTGAGATAGATCCCGGCAACGTCTCTGACCTTCTCAGTGAACTCTGGGTCATTGGAGATGGTAAAGCTCTCGACCATGTGAGGTTTGAGTCCAAAGGTTCGCCAGATCCTCCCCACAGTGGAAGGCGACACACCAGCTAGGGCTGCCATGGTGTTGGTCGACCAATGGGTTGATGTGTCGGGTGGAGTGGTCGTGGTAGTGAGTTTGATGATCTCGGCGATCTTGTCATCCCCGTGGGTTCTTGGAACTCCAGGTCTTGGTGCATCACCGAGCGACTTCACGCCATAGAGGGCAAATCTTCTTACCCACTTTGAGACCGTGAAGTTGGAAATGTCCAGCTCATCAGCGATATCTCTTAGCCTGACGTGTTCATTGGCCAACAGAGCTATCTTTGCTCTGGTGACTTGAACAGCCGGAGCGCTACGTTTGGCGATGACCGAAGTGAGAAACTCTTTGTCCTCATCGCTCAACGTGACGACGTAGGTTGGTCTACGACCGGTGCGCTTCTTGGTCCCTTGTGAATCTTTTGCCGCTTGGGTTGCTTTGGATATCTGCTTAGCCATTGTCATTGCCTTTTCCTCCAAAAGAGTAGGTGAACAATGGGTTCAACAGGGGCCGAATCTTGAAAATTCCTGTTTCACAGCGAAACTTTGACTACGGACACTAGGCGATGACCGGTATGCCGTTAGTATCCAAGCGCCCCAGCATCACTCTCAAGTACTGAACCGCGCACTGCGCCAGCCAAAATGGGACCATTGTTGGGCAAGACCAACAGATTAAACAGCGCAGTATGAATAGACTCCGCCGTCTCGCCATTGGCCAATGTCACCGGGGTTTCAAGCTCCGTAAGACCCTTTGCCCCAATCGAACTTGAAAGTTGACCCAGCAGCGTCGCAGGAAGCTCATCCACCGTCTGCCAACTCGTCCCTAGGGTCACCGGCTTGGTGGAGGTACTCATTGGATCAAACATCGCCTGGAGCTGGGTGGTCGTCACCGTCTTCACCGTCGCACCTGTTGGGGGGGTGAAGTTAAAGTTCGAAGTACTCGGGTTCGAGAATGAGATCGATTGATAACCCATCTGTAGTACCGGGCTGGAAGAATACACAGAGTTCACCGACACCGCTAGCACGTGATAGTTCTTGGCATCCACAAAGACTCGTATCGAAGAGATGGTCGATCCTGACTGCAGCGGAGCGAGCGATAGCGTATACGCGGCATGACCGGCGACATAGGTGTTAGCGCCGACGGTGACGTCAGATGTTGGCGCAAGTCGCCCAACAAGCGCATCAGCCATCTCCGTCGGATTCATCTGCTGCATCGAAGAGCTTTGCTGCGTCGAGGATCCGAACGCAACATGTTCGGCAGAGGTATTCGCTGAGTTCCACGACCACGCCCCGGCGCTGTTGACATAGAGATCGCGCTCCGACTGGGCGTTGATCTCCTGAAGGCGCAGATCTGCCCCCGCGCCCCGATAGACCATCACCTGGGAGGTACCCTCAGGCAGTGCGACGCCCTGACCGACACTCGAAAGCAGGGAGGCATCTGAGCCCAATATATTGGAGGTGATTTGCAGTTGTCCCGAGTACTGCACCGGTGCAGCACCGATGACCGCGGCGATCAGCTGGGACGCTGACATTGGCTGTAACAGCGGAGTTTGTGCATTAGTAAGCGCTGGCGTGAGCGATGCCGCCCCTAGCGCCACCGCGGCACCAACGAGCGGAATTCCAAATCGATACTTCCAACGTGCCACTACTCTCTCCTTCTGTAACCAACATCTGACCCAACCATGGCCACCAGTACGTCAGTACACTCCTAGCCAAAGCGCTCCAGCTACGAATTCCCTCAAACAAGCGCCACTAACACTCGACAAGTTATCCTCATTCTAGCAGATCGCAACACCTAAGAAGTCTGGCTACCCGCGACCCTTTATTTGCCGGAAGCTAGCAGACGTCCATGTAGCTGCGTTGACTACACCCTAACTGGTTTACCTGATATTTGTCTTAACACCACCTGAAGGAGCGATATTCCAGTGGCGTCGTCGGGCACATCGATCACCGCGGTTGCGCTCGACGTTGGATACCCTCAACAGGTGGGATAGTCGGGTTCCGCTGACTATACTTGAATGCCAAGGATGTTGGACTCACCACTCAACCCACGGCCTCATGCGTGCCGATAGAACTTTGTGCCAATTTTTCAGCACGACCTTGAATATCCGGCAAATTTTTGATACGATAGTTTTGTGGTGTGCGTTGCCATATGGTGGCCACACTTCCAGTGGTTGTAGGGCATGCAGTGGTTGTTGGCATACTGAGGAGTTTCCAAACGTACATATGAATGAGAAGAGATAGCGATGGCGAACAAGCAAACGACAGCAGTGACGAGTGAGGCAAAGGGGCGTCGCCGTTCAGCGCAAGCCGAGGTCGATACGGCCTTGGCAGCGGCTGGACTCGGTGCCGACTCCATTCGCCTCTTCCTCGACGATCTCGCAAAGCACCCACTCCCCTCCTCTGCCGAACAGGTGGAGTTGGCCAAACGTGTGCGCGATGGCGATGAAGAAGCCAAGGTGGAGATGGTGGCAGCGAACTTACGGTTGGTTGTTCACTGGGCTCGCCGCTACCAGGATCGAGGGGTGGAGCTCTCTGATCTCATCCAAGAGGGCACCTTTGGGCTCATCCGTGCCGTCGAGAAGTTCGATTGGCGCCGTGGGTTCAAGTTCTCCACCTACGCGACATGGTGGGTTCGCCAGTCATTACAGAGGGCAGTGCACAACCATGGACAGGCCATACGACTCCCGATGGAGGCTGCGGAACGTTCACGTCGAGTCGATAACGTCTCCCGTGAGCTGGCTGCCGACCTCGGTCGCCCCCCGACCGAGGACGAGATTGCGGTGGCGTCGAACCTTTCGCACTCCCAATTGGCGGATGTCCGTCATGCGGCGCGTGTCGTCGCAAGCCTCGATCAAGCCGTAGGGCCTGAAGGAGAGACCAGTCTCGGCGATCTAGTCGTCGGGCCGGATACCTCCTTTGAAGACGACATCGATGACTCCATCTCCCGCGAGATGCTACGCAAGGCAGTCCAAGAGCTCGACCAACTTGAGCGAGACGTGGTCACCCTCCGTTTTGGCCTCAACGGCGATCGGCCTGCCTCCCTTGAGGCTACGGCCAGGATGCTTGGTATTGGACCGCGAAGGGCCCGTAGGCTTGAAGCTTCCGCACTCAGTCGCCTAGCGGATCACCCTGCTCTGAAGACATCTGCAGCCTGACCGCTGCCGGGGTAACGCGACCGTGTGATTGTGCGGTTCAACAATATCTTCTCAACGGATCTGTAAGGCCCGGTCGGGTACCCGACCGGGCCTCTGAGTTCGTCTGTTTGTGGAGATCCAACCCCCGGCCAGACTATCAGGCGACTACACACGCGGAGCGACCGCGCGAGTCCTGCCAACGGCCCAAACGATGCCACCCATGGAGCCCGATCACCACAGGAGCTCTCGATGACCGGATTGCGACCTTACGAAGTCATCTCTCTCGACAGATCGGGGCGCGACTCCGGCTGCTCTATCGGCGACCGGACTTTAGCTAAAACCTTGACTAGCTCGGGCGGGAGTGCTGACTGGATCGCAAGGGGAAGACCAGTAGAGGGATGGGCAAGGGCAAGCACTGAGGAGTGCAAAAAGACACGGTCCCGCAGGAGTCTGGTCTCGCCTCCATAGGTTTGATCCCCGACCAAGGGATGCCCAATTGCGCTCATATGCACGCGAATCTGATGCGTACGGCCTGTCTCTAGGCTGAGCTCTACATAGGTATACCCCTGGAACCGCTCGATAACCCGAAACCGTGTCACCGCACGTCGCCCTTCAGCGATGACAGCGATCCGTGTGCGACTTCTCTGGTCGCGACCAAGTGGGGCATCGATAACGCCCTCCTCCTCCGCAAGCTCTCCCTCGACGAGCGCTCGGTAGGTCCTACGCATTGCGTGGGTGGCGACTTGCTCCTTGAGCACTCGGAAGGCGGAATCGGTCCGTGCAACGCCCATGACCCCTGACGTCGACTTATCGAGGCGTTGATAGATTCCCGGTCGCAGCGATGGTTCGTCACCCACACCGGTCACCGCCGGATCCAACGCCACCACCGCGCTCGCTAGGGTCGGAGTGGCATCAGCGAGCGTCGTCGCATGCACAATGAGGCCTGCTGGCTTATCTACCACAAACATCGCCTCGTCAAAGTAGAGGAGTGGCAACGGGATGCGGAGACGATCTTGCTGCACAGTTGGAGCAAGGTCGATCGTTAGGTGATCACCGTGATCGAGCCGGTGCGACTTATCACGCAGTACTCGAGCGTTGACCGAGATCAACCCCTGGTCGATCATCCTTCCCGCCATCGACCGCGAGACGTCGGCGACGACCGAGACCGCACGATCAAGACGTTCTTGGGTGAGCGTGTCCCCTACCTCAACGTTGAGAACGTTCATGCCGTCCATCGATTACTCCAGCGATCAGAAGAAGAACAACACCCACCGTGATCGCGGAATCAGCGAGGTTGAAGATAGGCCAGTGTGGGAAGCGGATGAAGTCAATCACCGCTCCATGGTTATGCCGAAAGAGCCTATCCGATAGGTTGCCAAGCGCCCCACCCGTGACAAGAGAAGCCGCAATCCGTTTGAGAAGGGATGGCGTCATCAGGGCGTAGCCACCAACGGCGACGGCTAGCACCACGGCGGCAACGGTAATCAGCAGTGGGTGCCCCTGACCGATGGAGAATGAGAACCCCGAGTTAAAGGTGAGCTCGAACTTGATCGGGCCAAGAATGTCGATTGGCCCGCCCCTGAGGGCATTCTCTGCCCACGTCTTGGTGGCCTGATCGACCAAGATCACCAACACCACGACCGCACCAACGGTCAACGCTCGTGGCCGAAGGCTTGTCATCGACTTCGCGGTAAACCACCCTCCTTGCACCGGACGCAGAGCCGAGCGAAAGGAAGTGCTCGAAGCCGCGCCCGAGGAATCGGTTGCTTACAGCTCTCGCAGAGTCCATAGACGCCACGCTCCATCTTTCTGAGCGCCAAATCAACCTCTTCGATCGCTGCGAGGGCCGAACCTGCCAAGGCAAGGTCTCGTTCCCGATCGATGGCGGTCGTTCCTCCTTCACCAGACTCCTCATCAAACTGAACTTCAGCAGGCTCATTATTTTGCACCATGCTGTCCGCTTCTGCCCGCAGCTGCGCTGCCTGCTCGAGGTAGTGAGCTCGTTCTGTTTCGAGGAGGAGGCGCTGCTGAGCAACGAAGTCTTCGTCGCTAAGGGCTTCGATCGTCTCATCATCCAAATTGAGGTATGCCTCGACGGGATCAATAGGATTGCTCTGCTCTTGCGTCGTCTTCGCCATCGTCATTCCAATCTATTACGGAGCACGGCGGCACGAACCACCGTACTGCCCATTTGAATCGCTCTACTCTAGCCGCCATCAACGCACGAGCGGCAGAGGTGAGCCAAGCATAGCCGCCGATCATAGCAATTATCCCCTCAGCAGCTGCGTCACGTCGTGCAGACCCGGATCGCGAACAGAGCACTTCCCTACGCCGACTAGCGTAAATGCATGAGCGACCACGAAGAAAAGAACTCTTATCCACATCAGCCTGGTGCCCTCAACTTGCCAGCGCTAGAGCATGAAATTCTCGCCTTTTGGGAGCGAGACGACACCTTTCGGGCTTCGATTGCCCAACGGCGAGCCAGTGGTGGCAAGGCTTTTGTCTTCTATGACGGCCCTCCTTTTGCCAACGGGTCTCCCCACTATGGTCACCTCCTCACTGGCTTCGTGAAAGATGCGATCCCCCGTTACCAGACCATGAGGGGGAAGGTCGTGGAACGACGCTTTGGTTGGGACTGTCATGGCCTTCCCGCTGAGATGGCAGCAGAAAAAGAGCTCGGCGTGAGTGGTCGTGACGAGGTCGAACAGCTCGGCATCGATCGTTTCAACGACCACTGCCGATCACTGGTTCAGCGCACCACCGATGACTGGTTCCGTTATGTGACACGGCAGGCTCGTTGGGTCGACTTCATCGATTCCTATAAGACGATGGACGTGAGTTTCATGGAATCGGTGATCTGGGCCTTCAAGCGGCTACATGAGAAGGGTCTCGTCTATGAGAACTACCGCGTACTCCCCTACTGTTGGGAGTGCGAGACACCACTATCAAACTTCGAAACACGTCAAGACGACTCCTATCGTCCTCGCATCGACCCGGCTATCACAGTAGCCTTCCGCCTCCCAGCCAGCACCGAGAGCGACGCAGAGGATACACCTCTCCTCGCGGGTGAGCTGTACCTCCTCGCATGGACAACCACCCCCTGGACGCTGCCCTCAAATCTTGCCCTTGCCGTACGCCCAGACTTCGAGTACGTGCTATTTCGCGATGGTACTGACCCCCGCGTCTTTGTGATGGCCTCCGATCGTCTCACTGCCTACCGGGACCGCTTCGCAGATCCAGAGGTGCTCACCACCGTCACGGGAGAACAGCTCTTGGGCCGCTCCTTCGTCCCTCTCTTCCCCTTTTTCGCCGATGCGAAGAATGCCTTTCGCGTCATCGAAGGCGCCTTCGTCACGATCGACGAGGGGACGGGAATCGTACAAATGGCGCCGGGCTTTGGCGAAGAAGACCAGCAGGCCTGTGCCGTTGCCTCGATCGACGTGGTCTGCCCAGTCGACGAAAAGGGCCGCTATACCCGCGAAGTCAGTTGGTATGAAGGGACGCAAGTCTTTGAAGCCAACGAGGCGATCAAGACCTACCTGAACGACCAGCATGTTCTCATTGAGGCAAAGGCCTATGAACATAGCTATCCTCACTGCTGGCGGACCGACACTCCGTTGATCTACAAGGCGGTGAGTTCCTGGTTCGTCGATGTCACCGCCATCAAATCTCGTCTGCTCGAGCTCAACCAAGAGATCGAATGGGTTCCTGAGCACGTGAAGAACGGGGCCTTTGGGAAGTGGCTTGAGGGTGCGCGCGATTGGTCTATCACTCGCAATCGCTACTGGGGTTCGCCCATTCCAGTATGGAAGAGCGACGATCCCAACTATCCACGGATCGACGTCTATGGATCGCTCGATGAGCTCGAGGCGGACTTCGGCGTCCGTCCTGGGGATCTGCATCGGCCCGGTATTGATGAACTTGTGCGTCCAAACCCTGACGATCCCTCGGGTCGCTCCATGATGCGGCGCGTACCCGATGTCCTTGATTGCTGGTTCGAGTCGGGATCGATGCCTTTTGCGCAACTTCACTACCCCTACGAACATCGCCAGGAGTTCGAAGAGAACTTTCCGGCCGACTTTATCGTCGAGTTCATCGGGCAGACGCGGGGCTGGTTCTATACCTTGCACGTGCTCTCCGTCGGACTCTTTGATTCGCCGCCCTTTAAGCACTGCATGGCGCACGGCATTCTCCTTGGGAACGACGGACGCAAGCTCTCCAAGCGCCTCAAAAACTTCCCAGACCCATGGGAGGTCTTTGAAGAGATCGGCGCCGATGCCATGCGATGGTTTTTGCTCTCGTCATCGGTCCTTCGTGGGCAGGAGATGATACTGGAGCGTCAGGCCATGTTTGATACCGTCAAGCGTGTCATCAACCCGATCTGGAATGCCTTCTCCTTTTTGACGCTGTACGCCGATGCAGATGGGACCCGAGGACACTTCGCGATCACCTCAGATCACCTGCTCGACCGCTATATCCTCGCAAAGAGTTATCAGCTCACCACCGAGGTGACGGATGCCCTTGATCGTTTTGACCTCTCTCGAGCTACCAGCCGCATCGAGGAGTTCCTCGATGCCCTCAACAACTGGTACATTCGACGTAGCCGTGATCGTTTCTGGGCCGCTAAAGGCAGCGCACCAGAGATCGATGTCAGCAAGCAACAGGCCTACAATACCCTCCACACCGTGTTGGAGAACCTCGCCACTCTGACCGCACCGCTACTCCCGATGCTGAGCGAACACCTCTATCGCTCGCTCACAGGGGAACGCAGCGTACATCTCGCCGACTGGCCCTCAGCCACCTCGCTTGGAGCGAGCAATCCTCAGCTTGTAGAGGAGATGGAGTTGGTGCGGGAGATCTGCTCGCAGGTCCACAGCATCCGCAAAGCAACCGGCCATCGAGCCCGCCTTCCACTGCGCTCTATCACCGTCGCCAGCTTGGTCGACCGGGATCTAGCGCCCTACGTCGACCTCATCAAAGCAGAGACCAATGTGAAAGCGGTACACGTCACCAACGACTTCGATCGTTTTGCTCACCAACGGCTCACTGTCAACCCAGCCCTCTTAGGTCCACGCATCGGTGCCGTCACCCAACAGGTGATCCGGGCCATCCGGGAGGGAGACTACGTCATGGACAATGAGAATCCGGTCGTGGCTGGCGTCCGCCTCGCGCCAGGCGAGTATTCGCTCACCCTCGAACCAACCGATCCTCGCTCCATGCGCGTCCTCGACGACCGAGCGACGGTCGTCGCACTGGATCTCGTCACCGACGAGTCGCTTGAGCTCGAGGGTCTCGCTCGCGATCTCATCCGTGCGATCCAACAACACCGCAAGGACTCAGGCTATGATGTCAGTGACCGAATCGACCTCCTTATCGGCCTAGCAGATCCGAACCACCGGCTCAGCAAGGCACTTGGGGCGCACGCGGCCGATATCACCGCCCAAACCCTTGCTGCTACGCTTGAGGTCGTCCGCGACGAGGTGACCTCGACTGGATCCACCACCCTCGAATTAGACGGACTCACAATCGTGATCACGAGCAAACTCGCCTCGGTGTAGCTTCAACCGAGCGCAGCATGGTAGAACCTACCTGGCAGCCTCGGGAAGCCTTTGGCCATCACCGACGTTGATAACCCTGAATGCTAGAGCAACCCTTGAGAGGATAATCCCATGACGGTACCAGCAAACCAACGATCAACCACGGCCCAACTGGAACGAGCAAGCTGGCGAAAAGGTGTCCAGGTCCTTGACTCCCCAGATGCTCCCCTCTCCTTAAGCCAGCCTGCTGTACTCATTGAGCCTGAGACGCTGACACCATCGGCATTGCGTGCCATCCAAGAAGGCGCAAGGGTGTTCGTTCTTATCAACCAACATCACGGCGCGAAGCTACTCCAATCACTGCCCAACTATCGGTATCAGGAGGCCTACCCATGGGGTGAGTGGATGGTCACACCCGATCACGCGTTCAGCCCGTTAACGCGTACCCCCGATGAGTTCCCTATTCGAAGCGCCATCACCACCTTCACCCCACCCAACGATGCCACCACGTTGTTGACGGTCAACATTGCGCTCAGTGAACGTGTAGTCGCAAGTCAGCAAACGCTCGGCAAGGGTCAATTGACGATCATTGGAGTCGACCTCGACGCCCTTACCACCGGCCATTCCTGGCTCGCACGCACTATGGAACTGCTGATCGCAACGCCTCCATCGCGCACGCATGACACGCTCGGCATTGGAGTGATCGGTTATGGACCCTATGGCGGCATGGGGCTCTATCACGGTACCGGCGCCCAGGAGACTCCTGGACTCCAGCTCGTCACGGCAGTTGATGCCAACCCTTCTCGGCTTACCCAGGCACAACAGGACTTCCCGCAGCTGATCGGTTACCACAGCGCCGCCGAACTGTTCCGTGACTCCATCACCGACATCGCCATCATCGCTACTCCACCTAACACCCACTTCGAATTGGCCCTGCAAGCACTTGAGGGTGGCAAGCACGTGGTGGTCGAAAAACCTCTCTGCCTCACCACCGATGAAGCCGACAAGCTCATCGACGTCGCCGAAAGCAACGCCCGAGTCCTCACCGTCCATCAAAACCGCCGCTGGGACCAGGACTACCGTACCCTCATGCAGCTTCTTGATACCGAAGTCATTGGAGACGTGTTCAACATCGAAACCTCGGTTGGCGGCTTTGACCACCCCTGTCGCGCCTGGCACTCCGATACCACCGTCTCTGGCGGCCTCGCCTACGATTGGGGCGCACATCATATCGACTGGATTCACCAACTCTACGGGACCGCACCTGAGCGCGTCTTCGCTTTCGGACACAAACGCCGTTGGCACGAGATGACAAATCTTGACCAACTGCGCATCCATCTGCAGTTCGTCGGCGGACGAGAGGCTACGTTCTTCCAAAGCGAACTCGACGGTTTCCGACGGCCCAAGTTCTACGTACAAGGCACCGAGGGTACCATTGTTGGTAACTACGTACCATTTGAACAGCCGCGAGTGGCACCAGTGACCGGTTATCAGGTGGATCGTTATCACTACGCGGAGGCGCCTGTTGCTCTCCAAGTCGCCCTCTACGAAGGGCCCGGAAGGCTCAGTCACTATCAGCCAGAGTTACTGCCACCCGATACTTTTGGCTTTCACCGCGACTTGGCCGACCACCTCCTCGTCGGCACACCACTAGCCGTCCAGGCAGGCCAGGTACGCGAGGTCGTCGGCGTCCTTGAACTTGCGCATCGCTCAAGTGCGCTCGGCAGTATCCAGACTCTCACACCACGTTGAACGTCGCCGTCTGCGGTCTCGGCAGTTATGTCGCCCAGGCTGGAGTGATACCTGCTCTTCGACACTCCCCATGGACACGATTTCTTGGAGGGACCACGCGGTCTCCGTCTACCGCATCGCAGGTGCTCACAGCCAACGAAACGCACTATCAGGACTATACGACCATGCTCGCTGACCCTGCAGTAGAAGCGATCTACCTCCCGCTCCCTAACGATCTCCATTTCACCTACATCCAACGCGCCGTGGAAGCAGGCAAGCACGTACTCTGCGAAAAACCGTTGTTCTTGACCGAGAACGACTACACACGCCTCGATAACTTGCTCAATGATACCGGACTGCTAGTGGCCGAAGCCTTCATGAGCTCCTACCACCCGAGACTCCGTGCCGTACTCAGCTCGGTCACCTCCGGTAGCTACGGTCCCGTCATCAACGTACAAACAACGTTTACCGGCACCTTAACGCCACTGTCGGGCTATCGTCTTGACCCGACGCGTGGCGGTGGTTCCCTCTTCGATGTTGGCATCTACGCCATCCACCCTATCGTCTCGCTGCTGGGTTCCGAGCCCAGCCACATCTGGACAACCGTGATGCCATCCGAGCAGGAACACCCAGTTGACCTCACGCTCGAAGCCCTGTTGGCCTATGACGGTGGCGTGGCTGCAACCTTCACCACCTCCTTTATCGCCGGGGAGTCACAAGCCTTGCGCGTTCTCACCCGTGAGGCAACCATCGAGATGGACCATGTCTGCACTCCTCGACTCGAGGATACAACCTGGACGGTTACGACCAAACATGGAATAACAAAGCATGACATCGCCAGCGCTGACCCTTACCAAGCGATGGTCGACGAGGTCTTTGCATCCTTCTCCAACGGACACGAGCCCTCATGGAACCTTGCCGAATCGCGCCGACTTGCGCATCTGCTCTATCGCATTCACGCGACCACACAATCCGCACTGCGGGGCGACTGATCCAACCAACAGCGCTGATCAGCACTATGCTGCCGGTCAGCATGATGCTGCTGGTCAGCACTATGTTACTGCTGGTCGAAGAACACCTCGATCACCATCTGCCAACACTCGGGTACCCACAAGACCTCTTCGGCCATCTCGATACCGCCACCGGTGCCGGCGCCGACTCAACGAGGTCTACAACCGTCTCCCTCTGTCGAACCTCGACACCAAACTGGGGGCCGAAACCACCTCGCACCGGGCAATAACCAGATCAAGTGGCATGCTCAACTGTCGGCATTAGCGCTACCAAAGGACAGCAGAGAGATGGCCCACGACGACCCGATCCATTGCTCCGAATTAATCGTCTTGGCGCCAGAGCATGAAGGGTTCTTCGTCGCCAGCATCACCACTCAAGTCATGGCCGAACACAAACTCTTGAACCGGGCGCTGCTCCTCCGGCTGGGAAGGCACCACGTCGGCAAGCTGATGCCGCGTGTCATCTGCGCTATTTTGGACGTCCGCAACATTGCGCACCTCTGCGACCGTTACCGGTTCCCCAACTTCAGCATCATTGAACTCACGTGGAGGAACGCCGCCTAGCGCTGGCGTGGTGGCAAGCGACTCACCAGTGGGAACCTCAGCAGCCCGTACCAACGATAGCAAACCGCCGATCTCGTCAGTGATCCTCTGGCGAACGGCTCGGTCCCGGCTGACGATATTGGCTAGCTGCTCCTGTCGTCGAGCAAACTCGCCCTCCAACTGCGTGAGCTCCTCCAGCAAGTTCTTCCGTCGCTCCTCTTCGATGAGTCTCGATGTGGTCCTCGCCTCGCCTAAAATGCGCTCTGCCTGGCGCTGCGCCTCTGCGCGAATCTCGCGCGCCTCATTTTCTGCATCACTGCGAAGCTGGTCGGCTGCCTTCTGCGCCACAATCAGCGTCCTTTGAATGACATCATCGCCAAACTCTCCAGCGGCTGGTGCACCACTCGTGACCACAGGAGGATTCGCCTTGAGTCGTGCGAGCTCCTCTCGCGCCTGGCTGAGTTGGCCCTCAAGCACCTCAACACCCTTGGCTACCTGCTCAAGAAACTCGTCCACATCCTCTTGGTGGTAGCCTCTCATGCGCTCGCGAAACTCTACCTCGCGAATCTTTTGAGCATCGACTGCACTTGCGTCCACAGCACCCCTCCCTTACGAGTACTCACACCACCGCTCACCATCGGAACGAATCAGTGGCAGCTAGGTCTTCTATCGATTGAAGTCAGCTCCGACCTTAGATCCGGCTGACGATTGGAATCAAAATCAATTCGATCAGCAAAATGACGATGAGTGGCGCAAAGTCGAAACGAATCGAGCTACCACCCACCGACGGAATCAACCTACGAATCGGATTTAATACCGGCTCCGATAGGCGGGTGAGCAAAAAACGGAAACGATCCATCGGCCCACCCGGGTTCGTCACCGGGAACCACGTCATGACCACATAGAGCACAATAACAATGACATAGAGCTCTAGTAGTTCGACGATGATCCCATTAAGACCCATGCAGGCCAACTCCCTTCGCTACCGTACGCTGACGCATGCGAAACATCTCCTCATCGGCCACCTCAACACGAGCCGGCGAGAGCAGATACACACTCGTACTTATCTCCTTCACTTTACCACCCAATGCGTAGGTAAGCCCTGAGGAGAAGTCGATAATTCGGCGGCGCAGGTCGCGATCCACACCCTCGAGATTAATAATCACCGGTTGATCAGATTTCATCCGATCGCCAATCTCCTGCACGTCGGCGTACTTCGTGGGGAGCACGAGGTGGATCTTCGCCCGCTCTGGCTGCGGATTAAAGGGACGAAGCACGGCGGCACGGTGTTCTTGGGGATCCTCTCGAGGCTGCTCAGCCACGTTGGAAGCACCGCCAGAGACCACCTGAACACGGGGAGCCTGATCGCGCCGTTCATAGACTGGTGGAACCGACCCTTCCAGATCAGTAACCTCTCCGTCCATCTCATCGTCCTCAGTTATCCCTAGCCACGCAAGCGCACGCTTCAATCCCGGCATTTGTCCTCCTACCCCATTCGTTAACGCTCTATCGTAGCACGTTATTGACCACGTGCCCCGAATAAAACACTACCTAACCGCACCATAGTAGCACCCTGAGCGACCGCCACCTGGTAATCGGCTGACATTCCCATAGAATATTCCCGAATTCCCAAATCTTCCCCGAGACGACGGACGCTCTCGAAGTATTGGCGAGTCTGTTCCTCAGTGCCGGGGAGTGCCATGCCCATCAAACCGATCACACGAACCTCTAGATCGCGACCGAGCGCCAGCAACGATGCGACCTCGTCAACCTGGGCACCATTGCGCCCTTCGGGGTGCCCTGGAGGCGCGACCTGGATGAGTACGTCACCGCGATAATCGAGTTTGGCCAACCCCTCAAGCTCGGAGGGTCGCGAAATCGTCTCGATCACCGATGCGTATTGGCAAATGAGCTTGAGGCGCCTGCGCTGAATAGCGCCCAGATAATGCCAGCGGGGGCGAAGGCCAAGGCGCTCAGCTTCAACCGCCTTCGCCGCCAACTCCTCGGCGTAATTTTCGCCCACATCGGTCAGGCCAGCACTAAGCGCACTCGCTACCGCATCGACCGGATGGGTCTTGGTCACCGCAACGATGCGAACCATATCCGAACCGCCGTGGCGCCGTATCTCGTCTCTCACCACAGCCAAGCGCCGCCCAACCTCCTCATAGGCGGGCATCAGCGGTCACCAGCGCTCACGAGTGTCAGCTGACGCTCGAGGGTACCATCGCGACGATAGGAGTGGTACGCATCGTTACAGAAGGTACAGTGACCGACCGAAAGGACCTCTCGAACACGCTGATGCATAAGGAGACCCGACAGGGCTGCTTCGAGCGAGAGATTATCGCCTACGAAACTCGCCTCCCCAAAACGGTGCGCAACGACGTAACGCTCCGGTCCTAGAAATTCGTAACAGCAGGATCGAATGTGCGGACCGATGACCGCTACGAGGCCATCACCGCCAAGGTGCGCCAGGCCCGCCTCGACTACGCCAGCGGTCAACCCCCTCCACCCAACATGGAGTGCAACGGCATCACCCTTACGGTTGGCCACCACCAGTGGGAGGCAGTCTGCTGTCCGGATAGCGGCTACACCATGGTGTCCGGCAGGAACATAGATTCCATCCGCCTCAACGGCCCCAGGTTCGCCAAGGGTGTCGTCGATAGCCACCACTCTTGCACTGTGAACCTGCTGTAGTTGGGCCAATGGCCCACCACCACCGATCATCGCGGCGGTCTCAGCGGCGACATCCGTGCGATCGGTGAACGCCACTCTCACGCCACTCTCACGGAGCGAGAGCGCGATCATCAGCGGAGAAAGAAGGGTACGTCGCCGTCGTCTGGATCCTCCGGATCCGTGTTGACTTCAGTCGGCACTGGCTCTTGGGGCACCACCGGTACGCCAAAATCAAGCTCTTCACTGGGAGGTGGAGGCGTAACCCGAAGCTTTGGCGTATCCTCCCCCCAGACGTCGAAGCCAGCAGCGATGACCGTCACTTTGACCTCGTCCTCCATGGACTCATCGATCACACTACCGACGATAATGAGGGCGTCGCTCGAGGCAGCATTTTGGATAATGTTGGCGGCCTCATTCAACTCGAAAATACCGAGATCAGTGCCGCCAGCGACGTTCAGCAGGATACCTTGTGCACCATCGATCGAGGTCTCAAAGAGCGGCGAGGTGATCGCATTGCGAGCGGCCGTCGTCGCGCGGTTTTCACCACTGGCGATACCGATACCCATGATAGCGGTACCCGCAGAGGCCATGATGGCCCGCACATCGGCAAAGTCGGTGTTAATGACGCCCGGAGTCGTGATGAGATCGGTAATCCCCTTCACACCTGACAACAAGATATCATCAGCCATTCGGAACGCCGCGATCATTGAGGTCTTCTCATTTGCGATCGTCAAGAGCCGATCATTCGGTATCACAATCAGCGTGTCGACATGCTCACGCAGACGCTCGATACCCTCGTCGGCCTGGGTCGCTCGACGCTTTCCCTCGAAGCCGAAGGGCCGTGTGACCACACCGATCGTGAGCGCACCAATCCCTCTAGCGATCTCCGCGACGACCGGGGCACCACCAGTCCCCGTGCCACCACCCTCGCCAGCGGTGATAAAGACCATGTCCGCACCGGTGAGTGCCTCCTGGATCTCATCCTTATGCTCCTGAGCTGCAGAGCGCCCAATATCAGGGTTCGAACCTGCACCGAGCCCACGGGTGAGCTGGCGTCCAATATCGAGTCGGATATCAGCGTCGCTCATCAACAATGCCTGCGCGTCGGTGTTGATCGCGATGAACTCAACGCCCTTAAGGCCAGCCTCAATCATCCGATTCACGGCATTGCCACCGCCACCACCGACACCGACGACCTTGATCACGGCGATGTAATTCTGCGCGTCATTCATCTCGCGTCCCACCTCCGCTGCACCTTGGCTCGAACCACCACACGGCCTCCAATTACATAAAATTCGGGCAGCTCGTCGGATGATCCTCTGCGCTACCTCTGAATTTGACTAGCCTACACGATCGTTGAAGAGAACCGCTGGACTATTTGGGTTAATCGCGTCGACAACTGCCCCCGGTGCGACGAAGTGCCTGCAAGCGCTCACCTCCGCGTGCGCACGAACCCCACCCCCCAGCAAGCATTCGCCTGCATCACCCATCCGCAACACAATTCCGGACCCACGCAGCACAAAAACCGTAGCCGGTTGGCCACCCAAGGAGGAGAGGCCCTCGGACTCCATAGCCGCTACCACTGTAGCCAACCGTACCGGTATCTCATCACCTACTTGGGGCCTCCACGGACAGCCCATCGTAACGGTGCGCAGCACGAGCGGACAGAGAGAGATTAACCGTCCCGGTCGTGGGGAGCGCGCAGCGATGACGATACCCGCACTGGTCAACCCATACCCACCTCGGAGATAACCCTCGGAAGGCCGACTGGAGAGCTCCACCTCCAGGGAGGATGGCCAGCGAATGGCCCATGCGTGGAGACGGACCTCTCCACGGAGGCTGTTTTGGAGCATGAGGACAGCATCGACACTGTGGGCCGATACCGACCAGACATGGTGGCCCACTAATCGTTCGCTTAGTTGTGCAATCACCGCCGTGCGTTCGGTCTCGGTACCACCCAGAACGGTCACCGAACGGATCCGTAGAACCGGTCCTGCGTAGAGCCAGCCAACGCCCACTATGGCTACGACTACCACGACCGCCACTGCCGTTAATTTCCAGGGCCGCGCTGGGCGGTGAACATTGCGAGGTTTCGGCATGGCCGCACTTGCCACCCCGCGGGCCGGGTCGGCTGTGGTGCCAATCCACGTCGTTGGTGACATCCACCGCGATCTGCGACGTGAACGTGGCTTGACACGTGCAATCGAGCCTCTCGCTTGACCTGATTGTCTCTGCGGGCACTGTCTCATGCCGTGTCGTCCCCTTTGGATCCTATGAGAAACCGACGAGTCTGACCTCTGAGCGCAACTCAATCCCAGTTCTGCGTGCCACGTGCTCACGAACCACTTGCATCAGATGGAAGACATCATCAGCCGATCCTTGCGGATCAGCTTGAATAAAGTTTGCGTGTTTAGCCGACACCGCCGCACTCCGATATCGATGACCCTTTAGACCACTCTCCTCAATCAGAAGCGCCGCCGGGAAGCGTTCTGGGTTCACAAAGACCGAGCCAGCGTTCTGCCCTCCTGGTTGATGGGCACGACGCCAGGCGACGATGTCACTCAACTGGGTGGCAAGTTCGTGGGGGTCACCGGCTTCGAAGGCAAACCGTGCGGCGATGACGACCTGGCTCGCACCCACTGCCGAGGAACGATACTCCAGCTCCAGGGCTGCGGCGGACTGCCACGTGGGGGGCGCATCGGCCTCAAGATCGACAAGGAGCGCCGACTGCAACGTTTCCGCAAGAACATGGCCATGTCCACCAGCATTCATTCGCACCGCACCACCGACGCTACCTGGCACACCAACCGCCCAGGTGAATCCATCGAGCCCAAGCTTGGCGATCCTGCGCGCCATGACAGGAAGCGGGGAGGCGCCGCCGAGCTCGACCTGGCTATCATGCTGTTGCAACCAGGAGAACCCGGCCCCTAATGTAATGAGCAAACCAGGAAAGCCTCCGTCAGCGACGAGAACATTCGAACCACGGCCGAGCACAAAGAGAGGAATCTTCGCCACACCCTGCGACAGGATATCACGGAGACGCTCAAGCTCTTCAACTGAGGCGACCTCCACGCCAGCAGCGGCCGCGCCGCCGACCCGATAGGTCGTTCTCGCCCCGAAAGGGGCTTGTTCAAGAACAAAAAATCCACCAGCCCTCAGCTGATCGATCATCCGTGCGAGCCCTTCGGCCACCGTGCTACCACACGTCCGCGAGTTCGGTATCGAGCATAGTGATATCACCAGCACCCAGGGTCAAACAGACGTCATCCGGTTCGAGCAGACCACGCACGACTAGGGCGAGCTCGTGCCGAGAGGAGCAGTAATGGGCTCGATCTCCAAGTACCCGGCGGGCCGCCTCATAGACCGCCTCACCACTGACACCTGGGATTGGGTCCTCCCCTGCGGCATAGACATCGGTGACCACGACGATATCGGCTCCCGCCAACGCCTCACCGAGCTCCTCAGCCATGGCCTGCGTCCGTGAATACCGGTGCGGTTGGAAGACAGCCACCACCCGCCGTGCTCCGAGCTGTCGGGCCGCTGCGAGCGTCGAGACCAACTCACTCGGCAGATGCGCATAGTCATCGATAATCCGCACGGAGTCGAGGATACGACGGTGTTGGAAACGACGCGAAACACCGAGGTACCGACTGAGGGAAGGGGCGATCTCGGCCAGTGTGACACCCATGGCCGCGACGGCCGCGATCGCCGCGGTGGCATTCAAGATGTTGTGCAGCCCCAGGACCGAGAGCTCGACACTGCCGAGCCGTCGCTTATGTTCGAAGACCTCGAAGGCAGTTGACATCGGAGACATCGAGACGTTCTTGATCTGGTACATCGCCGACTCCGAAAATCCATAACTGCGACACTCCATCTGTGCAGCAAGGGCAGCCAAAAATGGATCCTCCACACAGAGCACCGGAGGGAGATGCGATCGGCGAGCGAAACGGACGAACGCCTCCTGCAGGTGATCGAAGTCGCCATAAAACTCTAAGTGATCGGGCTCAACATTGGTGATCACACTCAAAGCCGGATCGAGCTTTAAGAAGGTGCCATCACTCTCGTCAGCCTCTACCACCATCAACGGAGAAGAACCATAGTGTCCTGAGGCCCCAGCCTCGTTGAGTTCAGCACCGATCACATAGCTCGGGCTGTACCCGGCTTGGGCTAGGGAGAGGCCAATCATGGAGGTGGTAGTGGTCTTGCCATGGGTTCCAGAGATCGCAATCACCTCTCGCCCTTCCGTGAGCGCTACGAGCAGCTCCGCTCGGGAAGCTATCGGTATGCCAAGTGCCACGCTCATAGCGAGCTCGACATTACTACTAGCGATGGCACTTGAGTAGGCGACGAGTTGCGCACCCTGGACATGTACGCCGTCATGGCCAAGGAACACCGTGGCGCCGAGTAGGCGGAGCCGTTCCATGACCGCTGACTCCTTGAGATCCGAACCGGTCACGGAGTAGCCGGCCTCGAGCAGCAACGAGGCAAGTGCACTCATGCCAGCTCCACCAATACCCACGATATGGACCCGTTGTACGCCATCAAGGAGACTCATTGCCTCACCATCTCCTCCCACATCAGCCGTGCAGCCTCCGGATGAGCGAGCGTCTTAGCGGCCGTAGCCATACGAAGTCGCCGTGGTTCATCCTCGACAAGCCCCCGAATCGCCTTGGCCAACTTCGATCCCGTTAACTCATCATCCTCGATGATTATGGAGGCACCTGCACGGGCGAAGACAGCGGCATTGAGCCGTTGATGATCATTGGGCGAGTTCGGTAATGGCACCAAGATCGAAGCGCACCCGAACAGAGCGACCTCGGTCAGCGTACTCGCCCCCGCTCGAGCGACGACAAGGTCAGCTGCCATCAGATAGCGATACAACCCAGGGTCCCATCCAAGCGCGTGGTAGCGGGGGTTGCGAACGCGCGATTCAGCTTGACTCAGTCCATTCTTCGCACCCATGCTATGCACCACCTTAACACGGCTCAGGTCTACGAGTTCTTCCGCGGCCGCCACCGCCGCGATATTGACGCTTCGCGCTCCCAGAGATCCAGAGGTGACCACCACCACCAGATCGTCGACCCCAAAGCCCAAGGAGGCGCGCACATCCTCTCTATCGTTGAGGTCGGCAACCTCACGACGAGGAGGGTTACCCACCACCGCAGCTCGCCGCAGCCACGCTTTTGGCAACGGTACCGGCCAGGCCAGAAAGATGCCGGCTGACCAGAGGCCAACGAGACGGTTCGACCTCGTCAGTGCAGCATTCTGTTCGAGTAGATAGGATCGGGCGCCGCGCGTGCGCGCGAGGAGCGAGACCAGTGGCGTATGGAAACCACCAAAACTGATCACTATCTCCGGTCGAGGCAAGGAACGAAGCAGTGAGAGGTTTGCCGAGATGGCCTTGGCATTCGTCATCAGCGCCGCAACGGTTTGGCGAAGCCCTCGGGGCAACCCAGTCCCGCTGACCCGCACGATAGCGATGTCAAGACCAGCCGTCACCTCATAGTCGACTTTGCGATCCGTGGTGATAAGGATCGGTTGCACGTCGTCATCGAAGGCCTCGATCATGGAGAGGCCGGCATGGATATGGCCAGCGGTTCCACCAGCCACCACCCAAACCACTCGACTCACGCGATCTTCCTTCGACGCAGGACTCCACTGACGATGCCCAAGGCCGCGAGCGTCACCACCGTCGAGGAGCCTCCAGCAGAGATCAGTGGGAGAGGAACGCCCGTTACCGGCAACAAACCGATCACTGCCCCGATGTTGAGTGTCGTCTGTACCATCAACCAGACAGCGATCAAGAAGATGACCGCGCGCTCAGCAGGATCTGTGACATGCTCAGACAGTTGGAACATCACGATCACCAAGGCAACAATGCACAACAGGATGACCACCGAACCCAGGAGCCCAAAATCCTGGCCCACTACCGCAAAGATAAAGTCAGTTTGGGCATTGGGCACATACCCCCAGTTCGCTAAGCCTGTACCTAATCCGGTTCCAAGGAGATGGCCCGACGCGAACGAGTTGAGGGCCTGGACCTCTTGGTAGGAGTAACTCGCTCGATACCTCCACGGGTGCAAGAAGGAGAGCAGCCGCAACCGACGATAGGTGCTCGAAAAGGCGCCAATGATCCCGATAAGGACCGAGCCACCCGTCACGACCGTCAAGGCGCGACCCCGTACGCCGCCGACATAGAGCGCTCCAAGACCAAGAGAGAAGACGATCATCGCGGTGCCCATGTCCGGCTCGAGAAAGATCACCCCCGCCATCAGCGCCGTGACGACGATGACCGGCCCAACCAGCTGGGTAGGACGACGGCTGGTGACAAGACGAGCCAGAAAGAGTACGAGGGCGAGCTTGGCAAACTCTGACGGCTGCACCTGAATCGGACCAAACTGAAACCATCGATCCGCACCCCCCACGCTACGGCCTACGCCAGGAAGCATCACCGCTAACAACATCGCGGCCGCACCCAACAAGATGAGTGGCGCCAACTTCAACCAGACCCGCAACGGCACCGCCGCCATGATGACAAAGGCCAATCCTCCGATCACCAGCCAAAGGAGCTCATGGGCGACTAACGAGGTCACGGAGGCATGCGCAGCGATAGTGGCGACATAGGCTGCGGCCACCTCGAGGATGGCCCCTACTGTCAACAGGATGAGCACAAGCCAGTAAAACGCTGCCCGAAGTCGAATCTTGTCGACAGCACTGCGTAGGTACGTCGTCATCGCTTTCCCCTCTCCCCTCGTTGGCCTGACTCCTTGCCGGGGCCTTGGACACAAGACCCCTCCCCACGACCCATCACGCCGACACCCCAGTCGACGGAGTCGTCCCAGGCGCCAACTCTCTTACCACTGCCTTGAAGTCGAGCCCGCGTACGACGTAGCTGTCATACCAATCGAAGGAGGCAGCACCCGGTGCCAGCAACACTACATCTCCTGTATGCGCCTTGGTGATCGCCAAGGCAACCGCCTCGCGCATCGAGGATGCCATGGTTGTGGGGACATCGTGGGCGCGAAAAAGCTCACCGATCTCGGGCCCACATTCGCCGATGGTGATGCAGTGACCCACCCGGTCCGCCACTGCGGCCATCGGCTCGAAGGAGAGGCCCTTGCCCCGTCCTCCGGCGATGAGAATGACGTGAGCAAAGGAGCTGATGCCAGCCGCAGCCGCGACCGGCGTGGTGGCCTTGGAGTCATTGACCCAGAGAATACCGTTCCACTCACCAACGAGTTCTTGTCGGTGTTCGAGCCCCCGGAACTCCTCTAACACCGCGCGCACTCGCTCGGGATCAGCACCCGCCGCATCGGCGGTAGCCCATGCCGCCAAGGCATTGGCGACACTGATCGGGCCACCTCGCCCGAGTGAAGCGAGCGAGGTCATCACCACCCCATCTGGACCAACCAGGTTGCCCTTGGCGACGCGATAATCCGCTGCTCCCTCCAGCGAGAAGGTTCTGCGTGCTACGCCCTCGGGAAGCAGGGTCGCCGCAACCACCGGGTCATCAGCGTTGAGAATCGCCACTCCTGTGCGAGGGAGCTGTGCAAAGAGCTTCGCCTTGGCGAGCCGATAAGCCTCGAGTGTGCCGTGCCAATCAAGATGATCAGGAGTGAAGTTCGTCCACGTAGCGGACGCTGGCGCGAACGTCGGTGCCCAGGTGAGCTGGAACGAGCTCGCCTCGACCACGTATCGTGTCGCACCTGAGCGTGCCACCGCTGCGAAGGAGACTCCAGCGTTCCCGCAAAGTGTTGCCTCGGACCCGAGCATCATCTGCGTCAAGGTCGCCACCGTCGTCTTGCCGTTGGTACCGGTGATGGCACAAACCGGTGCATCCGCAAGCAGCCAACCGAGTTCAAGTTCGCCGATCACCCGGTTCGCAAGGGGTTCCATTCCGAGCCGCTCCGGTGAGATTCCAGGACTCACCACCACGAGGTCCCAGGCCTCACTGCGCAACTCAGCGATCGTCCCACTGCGTTCGAACCTCTGTTCCCCATGTGATGCAGCTTCTCTGAGTCTCGCCTTATCCTCAGCCAACGAAAGCTGCGCTCCTCGATCCGCAAGAGCCTCTGCGGCGCCGAGCCCGCTGATCCCAAAGCCAACGATCAGTACCCGAGCCCCAGCTAGGTTCATCGTCCAAAACTTCCAAGCGAGAGAAAGTCGGCATAGAAAGCCCCAACCGCGATCGCCGTAACCACACCAGCAAAGATCCACAGCCGAATCAGAACGGTGGTCTCCGGCCAGCCGTAGAGCTCAAAGTGGTGATGGATCGGGGCCATCTTGAGGATTCGCCGATGAAAAACGCGGAAGGAGAAGACCTGCGCGATGACGCTGAGCGTCTCGACAACAAAGAGACCACCGAGGAGTAAGAGCAACAGATCAAGCCGTAGCACGAGTGCAAAGGCTCCAAGACCGCTGCCGATAGCGAGTGAGCCTACATCACCCATGAAGATCTTGGCCGGCGGCGCATTCCACCAGAGAAAACCGAGAATTGCCCCGACAAAACACATCGCCAAGACTGCTAAGTCAAGCGCATCATGAACCCCATAGGCGGCGACATGGCGGAACATCCAGTAGGAGATCAGCGCGAGGGCAGCAAAGGCGAAGATACTCGCTCCCGAAGCAAGACCATCGAGACCATCCGTTAAATTAACGGCGTTGGAGGTACCCACAATGACCAGGACGGCAAAGATACACCACCCCACCGTGCCGAGACCGATACTGAGACTCCCCAGCCGCACAAACGAGATAGCCGTCGGGACATGGGCCCAGAAGTGCGCCAGCAGCGCAAAGGCAATAGCAACCAGCACTTGGCTACCAAACTTCGCCGTCTTGGTCAGGCCAAGGCTACGGCGATTGCGAACCTTGAGTAGGTCATCGATCAACCCAATAATCCCGGAGAAGATGGTGACGCCGACGACAAGGACTCCAGAGCGAGAAAAACTCACTCCGAGATGGATGTGCACAAGCAGATAGCTCAGCACGATGGCGATGAGAATAGCGATGCCACCCATCGTCGGCGTACCTGCCTTCACGAGATGTCGACTCGGTCCATCCTCGCGGATCTGCTGGCCAACGCCGCGCGAACGCTGCCGATCGATCAGGATTGGGGTGACAAAGATAGCGATGATGAGCGCGAGTCCGCTGCCGGTAAGGATAGGGATCAACGTTGGTCATCCCGCAACTCAAGCACCGCCCGCAACGCCTCATCGTAGTCATCAAAGTCATAACTCGCCAATCCAATGCGTTGGCTACGCTCATGTCCCTTACCAGCGATGACCAAGACGTCCTCATCACAGAGCTCATCCACCGCGGTACGAATCGCCAACCGACGATCGAGAATGATCCGCGGCCTTGTGGTAGCGACCCATCCCGCCGCGATATCGTCAGCGATGGTCTGGGGGTCCTCTGAGCGAGGGTTATCGCTCGTGATAATCACGACGTCAGCAAGACGTTCCGCGGTCGCGCCCATGAGTGGTCTTTTCCCGTGGTCGCGCTCCCCGCCGGCACCGAACACCACCATGAGCCTACCGGCACGGCCAAGCGACAGCCGTGCCGCCGTCAACACCTGTTCTAGCGCCCCTGGCGAGTGGGCGTAGTCGATAAAGATCGATCCATGCCGACTGGGGACACGCTCGAGCCGGCCCCGAGGTGCCTGAACCTCTCGAGCCACCTCCACCAAATCATGGAGCTCGAACCCGAGGGTCTCTAAGGCGATCAACGCCATGTGCAGATTCACGAGGTTATGGTGCCCGATTAGCGGTGCGGCAAAGCGATGGCCGCGTAGATCGAAGCTCAAGCCATAAGGACCAAGGGTGATCTGGCTCAGCTCGGCATCGGAGACACCGACGACCGGTATCTGGGCCCTCTCCAATAGACGTTGTCCCCACGTGTCATCGGCATTGATCACCCCAAGTTTGGCATAGCTTGGATGAAATAGCGAAGCCTTGGCCGCGAAGTACTCCTCCATCGATGGGTGAAAGTCAAGATGGTCTTGGCTCAAGTTGGTAAACATGGCGACCTCGACGTTAAGGTACCGGACCCGATCCATGGAGAGCGCAATCGAGGAGATCTCCATCGCCGCGTAGCTTCTCCCCTCAGCGACGAAGGTGGCGAGCCGACGGGCGATCTCCGGAGCCTCCGGTGTTGTAAGACGCCCCCACAATGTCCCCATCGTGCCTACCCCATAGCCGAGAAGACTGAGCATCTCTGAGACGAGCGAGACTGTGGTGGTCTTACCGTTGGTGCCGGTCACACCGACTACCTTGAGTCGCTTTGAGGGCTCCCCATAGACAAGCTGACTCGCCAGGGCGACACAGTCGCGCACACGAGCAGGATCGACGACAATCTGTGGTAGCGTCGTCTCCGCCACAGGCTGGGTCACCAGTAGCGCCATGGCACCCTTGCGTTCAGCCTCGCCCACAAAGATGCGTGGGTCTACGTGGGCACCCGGCACCACGGCGAAGATATCTCCAGCGTTCACAAGTCGGTGATCCATGGCGATGCCGATGGCCGTCGCACCCTCTCGACCCTGTCCTATCAGCTGTGCATGAAGCTGACGAGTCAATTCGCCCAACGTCATCGCGACATGCCTCGTCTCACCCACTCCTCCACCCCAACCCGGACCATGAACATAACTATGGTATAGGCATCGGGTGCTGGTAATAGTCACTCGCGCGACCTTGAGGAAGAAGACTTCGGTAGCTTGGGTAGTAATGCAGAGTCAACCCCACCCGTAGGAGTGACACCATAACGGGCGAGTGCGTAGCGCATAATCTGGCTAAAGACTGGTGCAGCCGTCATGCCACCATAGATCGGAACCGGTTGGTCCAACATGACCACCGCACTCAAAACAGGGTGCTGGGCTGGCACCATTCCGACGAACGTACCCCAGTATGCACCCATCTGATAGCCCGCCTGGGTATGCAACGGCTTCTGTGAGGTTCCAGTTTTGCCAGCCACCACATACCCGGGGATGTTTGCGTCCGGTGCTGTCGCATTGGCCCCCGTCACTCCAGACAAGAGATGGATCATCTCCTCATCGATCGTCTTTGGGACGATTCGACGCGGATTCGGTGAGGACATCGGAAGGAGATGACCGTTGGCACTCACGGTGCCGAGCACGAGCTTTGGTGTCACCATGACGCCACCGTTGGCGATGGCATTATACGAGTCAAGGACCTGCAGCGGCGTCACCAACTGGTCCTGCCCAATCGGGGTCGAACCAATGGCAGTCGGTGACCACTGACTCACCGGTTTCAGATAACCCTGCGTCTCCCCCGGGAACGCAAGTCCAGTTGGCTCTCCCCAACCAAAGCGTTCAAAGGAGGCCAAGAGACGAGTGGGGCCCAGGCGCCGAGCAATCTCGATCGTGCCGACGTTCGAGCTTTGCGCTAGGATCTGGCGCATCGAGAGCACCTCAGTGGGGTGAGGCTCTGCATCATGAAAGATAGAGCCATCGATGTTGAGTTGGCCCGGCACCACCTCAGTAGAGGTTGGGGTGATCAGGTGGTCCTGGAGAGCGGCGGTGAAGGTCGCGATCTTGGCCACTGATCCGGGTTCGTACGCGTAGGCCACCGCTTGATTGATCCAACTTTGGGTCGGGAGGGCACGGGTGACATCAACTGGTTGGGCTCCGTTGGCTAACGGTTGGGCTCCGGGTAGCGGTGGGGCCGTGAGAGAGACCATGGCTAAGATCTGCCCAGTAGCGACATCCATCACGACCGCGGTCCCGCCGATGGCGTTCGTCTTTTGGATCTCTCCCGCAACAGCCTGCTCTGCGTATGCCTGCAGTCTGGGGTCGATCGTCAGCTCCAGGTTCTTGCCTTGTACTGGCGCCTGCCGCTTAACGAGGGCATCCGGTAGTGGAAGATTGCCAGCCGCCGTCCGTTCGACCTCATAGCCATTTTTACCAGCGAGAAGGTTCTGATACTGGTACTCCAGACCAAAGAGACCATTGTCATTAGCCCCAACCCTTCCGATGACTGGCTCCGCGAGCGAGCCCGTTGGATAGTAGCGAGCCTGACCTGGTGTGACGTTAATCCCCGGGAGCTCTCCATTGAGTGCCATTGACTCTATGGTTGCACCAACCGATTGGGTCACCAACTGGGCTACCACAGAGTATCCCCCCTTCACGGTAAGCGCACCCTCAACCTGGGTCACCGGCAGCGCCAGGAGTTTGGCCAACGTCGCAGCTTCAGGAGCAGGATCTTTGATCAAGAGCGGGTCAGCGATGACGGTATCGCGCAGCTCCGACATCGCCAGTACCTCGCCATTGCGCCCAAGGATCGACCCACGAAGACCGGGAAGTGTCACCGTGGTCTCTGCCTCTTGCACGGCGAGGTTCGTATAGCTCGGCGAGGCGAGCAAGGTCACACGCAACAGCTGCACCACCAACGCAAGCGTCACGATCGCGCACACCAACAACGTTACGCGAGTACGTCGCGTTCTCCTTTTAGTTGCCACTGAGTACCTGCCCCGATGGGAGTGGAAGGCTTGGGTTCGTCGCCTCCGACTGAGGCAGGGGGACCGCGTTCTTGGTGCTCGTACCGGAAACGACCTCAACGGAGTTAGGTAGTGTCAGATGGAGATGGGCGCTCGCATAGCTCATGATGCGCTCTGGTGACGAGAGTTGCGCTACTTCGAGTTGGAGATCACTCTGCGTACGCTGGGCGTGGGTAATCTCTGTCTGGAGCTGTCCAACCGACGACTCCTCTAACTCGATCGCGATGCGTGCGAGCACCACCATCCCCATCAACGCAATGGCGATCAGGTAGATCACGATGTTGCGTAGCGTATGCGACTTGGCGACTCGCCGGGTCGGCTCAACTAGTACCAGCTCAGGGCGTTGGCGACGTGGTCGTTCCCTCGGCGGACTCTGTGGAAGTGCAACTACCCGTGCCACAAGGGGACCTGCTCCCAGTATCGTTTGATCGCCTCAGTGATGTCGTCATCACTACGTCGCAGCACCCGCAGACGGGCACTGCGCGAACGGGGATTATGGGTGAGCTCCTCCTCAGAGGGGACGATTGCGTGTCGGGTGAGGCGGGTGCCAACTGGCCGAGCCCCACAGGTACAACCGACTCGCGGTGGACAGAGACAACCCCCTGTCTCAACAAGACGCGCAAAGCGCTTAACCAAACGGTCCTCACCCGAGTGATAGCTGATTACCTGCAGCACACCGCCGCAATCGAGTAGGGAAAATGCGGCCGGTAGGAAGTGGACAAGCTCCTCCTCCTCCTGGTTCGCACGGATGCGTAGCGCCTGAAAGACCTTGGTGGCTGGATGAAGACGACCACCTCGGAGCCGCGCCGGCGTTGCCGTCGCAATCACCTCGGCTAATTGACCGGTGGTGACGGGCAGCTGACCCTTGAGCGCATCGGCGTATCGCCTCGCCAGGGATCCAACACCGTTCGCTCGTAACACAGCGACGAGATCCTTGGGTGCTACCGTGGTTAAATACTGTGCCACCGTCATCGAGCCGCCGTCTTGGTCCATCCGCATGTCGAGTGGTGCATCAAATCGAAAGGAAAACCCACGGTTTGGGTCATCGAGTTGCATCGACGACACTCCGAGGTCAGCCAAGACACCTGCAGCACGAGTGAGCGGCGCCGTCACGGCCGTTAGGTCGCCAAACCGTCCATGGACAAGTCGAACGCGATCACCATAGGGTGCCAACCGCTCTCGCGAGCGAGCCAACGCTTGCCGATCACGGTCAACGCCGACCACATGGGTCCAGCTGAGATCATCAAGCATTCGTTGTGTATGACCGCCGAGGCCAACGGTCGCGTCGACAATCGTGACAGAGGCACTCACACGCTCGCTAAATCCCTCAACGACACGGTCCACTAGCACTGGGGCGTGCACGAAGGGGTTCCCTCGCAGCTCCGTAGTTGCATCGCCGGCCTGGCCGGGTGACCCATCGAAGGGCTCCGCTGCCTTGGGTTCGCTACTCACTGAGAGTGCTTCCTTGGTACTCGTTCCACCGGATCGGATCCCAGAGTTCAACGGTTCCAAATGCCCCATTGACCAGAACCTCGTGATCGAGGCCCGCGAGCGTCCGTAACGGTTGCGGCAGACCAATGCGGCCGAGGCGATCAATCTCAATATCAAAGGCTTGACGGCTCCAATCACGTAGCCGACGACGCTCAAGAGACTCATCCCAACTCTGTGGTGGTACCGCATTCACGAAGCTATCAAAGTCTTCGACCGTCCAGATGACGATGCATGAGTCCCCGTATTGCGACGGTGTCGCATAACATCGATCAGAGAAGCTAGTGCGGAAGCGAGCAGGCAATGTCAAACGACCCTTGAGATCAAGAGAGTGGGTGTAGCCACCGAAAAATTTCGCCTTTACCTCACCTGTCTGCCACACCGAACGGACTGTCCTCTCCACTACCAACCAATGGGCCCCACTTTACCCCACAATTACCCACTGGCACCCGAAATTTCGGCATGAAAAGGTCAAAACATGACTATTTCTTACCCGAAACCGGTTATATACGTACTGATGTACGACTACAGCGCAGTGATGGCCCGAACAACCTGATCTTGCAGGTTTTGCCGTGAAACGCTAACTAAAGGTGATAACCCAGCCACTCGAAGTGGTTGATCCAGCATTTGATCGGCTACAAGCAGATCGCGGAGCGTACTTTGGTGCTCCCACCACAACAGCGAGAGTTGGAAACACGCTTGCCCGCGGGAACGCCGTTGTGCCAATCCAAGCACCTTGGCACCCGCAACAGTGACCTCGCCAAAGCCGAGATCACCAAAGCAGATCAATCGGCCAAGATCGGTGCGTGGCTGGCGCTCCTCGACAACGTCTGCCCTGAGTCCAAGACCGCGAAGAACGCCAGCGACTGCAGCTCCTAACCAAAGAAAAGAGGCGCCAAGGTCCCAAGGCACGAGCGGGTCGTCGAGTCGGAGATACAGCATGAGCCAGATTTGGGATCCAGGTTCGACCAGGACCGCCCCACCACCACTGCCGCGTCGCACCACCGTGAGACCGTCCCGCCTGGCACGTTCGATATCAAAAGCATGCGAAGCGGTAGATGAACCGAGGACCAACGCACGATCAATGGGCTCGCCAATCCGACAGAGTCGCTCCTCAGGGCCAAGGACCGGCCAGGCATCGTGGAGCCCCTCCGTGCTCAACGAGATCGCCTCCGTACGCCATCGAGCAGGCCGATCGGTCCTCACTCGTCCACGATTCCAGGGATCACCAATCGGCGACCGCCGGTATAGGGACAGTGTCGACAGCCAAGACTGCAGCAGATTCCTTGATCCAATAGGGTGGTAGAGCAGAGGACGGTAGCACCGGTTGCTGGATCACGATAGGATTCGAGACCATCGTCGACGGCGTCTCGATGCAGGGCGAGCCTGAGAAGCGCCAGCGGATCATCATAGTTGAAGCGACGTTCAGAGGGAAAATAACGTCTCCTTTGCTCCCACTCATCTCGGGATCCTTCCATAGCTGCAGAACTTTCTACCTACCGTCACTTTTGATACCAACCCACCGTCGCGAAGGCGAGCGACCACGACCCCCACCGACTCATAAACGCTATGGGAACTGAAGTTGCCCATGAGCGCCACGCATCGCCCTCCGACTACGGTAGTCTAGTCCCAGGGACCAGAGCAGGCAAGGAGAAGTGTGGAGGCCTACGTCTTAATCCAGACAGAGATCGGAGCGGTTGGGAAAGTACTGCCAGCCATACGGTCATTGCCCTTGGTCACCCGCGCTGATGATGTCACCGGGCCGTACGACATCATCGCGTTGCTGCAGGCAGAGACGCTCCCAGAGATCGGTAGCGAGGTTGTCGAGGGCATTCAGGTCATTGAAGGAGTAACGCGTACCCTCACTTGCCCCGTCGGCCATCTGCAGCTTGAGATGCTCCTTCCTCGCCCCTCTTAGGTTCCGTTGCGCTGGTCCGGCAGCTCCGCATAGTGTCGTCCTGGCGCGCGTTGCCCCTGACCAACCGCCGAGCGCGAACTTGCCGCCGCAACCTCATTGGAACGGATGGAGCCATCGTCGACCTCGACATGTTGGTTGCTCATCACCATGACCACACCGAGTCGCAGGGACAACGCTCGCTACAGCGTGGCAATCGCCGTCTTGGTCAATCGCTTCGGAACAGCGGCTTGTCCATAGACCGGGTTCTCTAAATAAAGCGTTTGAGGTGTGGCAATAACGGTCGCCATCGCTACGTTCTTGGTGGCCGCCAAGACGACGGCAGCCAATACACCTGGCGGAGCATAGCGACCGATGACAAGACGAGTGAAGCCACTGGTCATCTGACACGACGCCGCAACAATCGCAGTCGCCCCTTGACTAGTCTCCAAAAATCCAACCCTAATGTGTTCCACGTCACCAGTCCAGGCCTCCACCGTGTTACACAGATGCCGTGCAGCCGGCTTGATCCACGATCCCGTACCGAAATGAACGACTGCGGTACGACCATTTGGACCAAAGTCGATGATCGGTGCAGTACCAAACTGCAGTTCACTCGACCGGAGGACGACCTCCTTGGCGCCAAGAGCTTGCGCCTGCGAGAACTGATGGAGCTCAAGTGGAATCGACACAATGAGAACCGCCCCGAAGGCGAGCATCCCCCACTTCACCCATCTGCCTCGGTGGGCCTGACGCCTCTCGAAGCGTTCTTCACCAGAACGCCTCCGACGTGGAACCGGCTGATCCGTAGCCAATGACACTCCTTGATTCGCATAGAGAATCCCAATGGGACATGAGCCCGTCCACCCACCTTAGTCGACCTCGCCGAGCATCGCTTGGATCGGTCCTCAGCCCACCACCGGCTCACGTCTGTTGCTTGTTTCACCGCTCTGGCGTCGAGAGCTGGAATGTAAGATCCAATCGTGTTGGCCCTAGAATGGCAAGCGTGGCGCAAGATTTTCCCGTGGAACCAGCCAGCCTTCACCACATCGGTTGGGATCTCCTCGACCAGCACCTTACCAAACTCCTCGGGGCGTGGCCCCCCAGTGAAGATTTCCAGATTGTGCCAACACTTCGTCGCCGAGAACCGATGTGGGATGGTTCAATAAGAACGCTGCTGGGCATCTTCTCCCCCACCGCCGGGACTCTCATCTCCATGGAGCCCCTCATCCATACCGCCCCCATCGTCGACAACCCGGCACCAGGCGACCGAGATCAGTGGCGACCTCGCAATCGTCGTCAACCAACCCAAGACGGTTCGCCGAACGAAGCATTCTCTCCCAACACCGAACACCTACAATCGCAGTTCGATGGGGGACACCAAGCAAGCCCCTCCGATGTCATAGGTCATCTTGCGGATCATCTCGCAATCGAAGAGGATCATTGCTTCATGGCCTACTTTCGTTTTGCATTCCATGCACCAAACCTGGGAAGACCTGGCGTTTGGGTGCCGGCAGACAGCAGTCAAATCCCTGAGTGGCTACACCCCTTTGGGGGCAAGGTGTTGGTGGCATACGGTCAAGACGGTCGTGTCGTGGCAGGAGTTGGGCTCAAGCACCATGATCGCTTTGCCCGAGAACTCGCTGTCGTGACCGAACCAGAGGCGCGAGGTCGTGGCCTGGCCAAAGCGTTGGTTGCTCAGGCGGCAGAATGCGTGTTAGAGGGCGGAATGCTTCCTACCTACCTTCACGCCCCAAGTAACCTCGCATCCGCACGAGTCGCCGAAGCCAGCGGATTCATCGACCGTGGCTGGCGGATGGTAGGACTCACGCAGGCAGGCGAGGCACAACTGCGCGCACGATCGCTCGGCGGTGCACACGATTGGGGCTACTGACCTGCGGTTTTTTGAACAGTTGAGCGAGACAAGATCGCTCTCCTCGAACTAGCATCGTCTACATCATTGCGCTAGCATCGTCTACATGGAGACACTACGAGGACGAACAGCGATGGTCACCGGTGCATCGAGTGGCATCGGAGCCGCGATGGCTAAAGCCTTGCTCGAGCAGGGAGCCCGTGTCGCCGTCTGTGCCCGTGGCGGGACCCGGCTCACTACGACCGTTCGACACTTCGCCTCCTCAGGCTTTGACGTCTTGCCGATCGAGATGGATGTGCGCGATGTCGATGCAGTCGCCGGAGCGGTCGCGAAGGTCTACGAGCACTTCGGCGAACTCGATGTCCTCGTCAACAACGCAGGCATCGGGATGCGGACCGTCAACCCCCGCTTCTTCGAAGCGCCACTGCCATTCTGGGAAGTGCCAGTGGAGGGTTTTCGTGCAGTGATCGCTACGAACCTCACCGGGTACTTCCTCGTCGCCCGCGCTGTTGCTCCGAAAATGGTGGCCCGTGGCTCCGGCAAGATCATCATGATCTCCATGAACCGTGAGACAATGGTGCGCCAGGGCTTTGTGCCCTACGGTCCTTCCCGTGCCGGGTCTGAAGCACTTGCCGAGATCATGGCCAAGGACCTCGATGGTACCGGAGTCACCGTGAACACGCTCTTACCCGGAGGCGTCACCGTAACGGGCATGATTCCGGAGGATTCGCCCGAGGAGCTTCGCAACCAGGCGCTTCCACCTGAGATTATGGGCCCACCGATCGTCTTTCTTGCCTCCGATTCGTCCCATGGCATCAACGGAGAGCGCGTCGTTGCCATTGACTTCGACTCATGGAGAACCGCGAGGCAGGTCGCCAAAGGTCGGCCCGCACCATAAATCGCGAAACAGAGGACTCCCTGCCGATCATCGCTCCCCTTCTTACCGGACGACACTCAGCGTCCGCTGAGGTACTAAGGCGCGTCGACCAACGACATCGTATAGGGTAAACGTTTGGTTGCCAATCGCTAAACTTCCGTCATCATAACGGCAGCAACGTGTTGTTGGGAGGCAAAATACCTGAGATCGTAAGGCTCAACCGCCAGCTCTACCTCGATGTAAACCACTTTGCTATCGCTACCCCATGGGCACATGGATTCATGGCCGGATACGCTCACCTGATCGGTATTGGTCTCCTCGCGCTCCTGCTTCTCGTAGCTTGGTGGCGTGCACGCTCACGTCCTAATCCAGAACGAAGTGTAGCGAGGGTGTTGTGGGCGGCAGGCGGCACCATCATCGCCGAAGGGATCTCGCACGACGTTTTGAAACCATTGATTGCCGAGCGGCGCCCCTACCTTACTCTCGCCCATGTCGAGGTGCTCCTTACCCGCACGAATGGTTTCAGTTTTCCAAGTGGACACGCAACGATTGCTGGTGCAGTCATTGTGGGACTCTGGCTCAGCCGGGATCGGCTCATGACGTTGCTGGCGATCCTTGTTGGGGTATTCCTGGCCTTTGGCAGGGTCTATGTGGGGATGCACTACCCTGGCGATGTCGTGGCCGGACTCATCTTTGGAGGTCTTCTTGTCTGGGTTTTGTCGCCGCTCGGCGTGTGGTTGCTGACCAAGATTACCAGAGTGATTCATAAATCCTCCATGACGAGCTGGCTCGTCGCGAGTTCCACCGGTGCCCATGTGCATGCGTCATCGTAAATCTCGATCGTTACGTAGGGCCACAGGCGCGCCGATACCCTACGATTGACCGTTAGCACCCAGTCGTTCGTGTCCAATCGGACCTGCGCAACCACGGTTGAGTAGGCGCAGTTGAACACTCGCAGTTGAGCGCTCATATCGCTATCCTTCCTCTTCGCAAGTACCGGACCACCCCCGGCCTCCACAGCAAAACTCGCCGATCGAAACCATCAGGTTCTCATCAGAGGTAGTGCCAGCTGTCGAGCTCTAAGCACATCTCGCACGCATTTGTATCCTTTTTCGTGGCTCATCCGTCTATAGAGCAAGAACTTCAAAAAGGAGAACATCATGAAAAAGACCGTTGGAACCACAGACCGAATCATTCGAATCGTAATCGCAGCCGCCGCTATCGTCCTTGCTTTCATTGTTGGGGCCAGTAGCGCCTGGGGGATCGTCCTCTTTATCGTGGCAGCTGTAATGGTGGTCACGGGGTCGACGTCCTATTGCCCGCTTTATAGCATGGCTAAGATCAGCACCCGCGATGACGGCAAGAAGCACCACATCGGTCGATAGGCACTATGTCCCGGGGCCGCTAGAGCGGAATGCACAGGAGTGTGTTGATCGGGCGTAGTCTTTGCTAGATGGTTACACACGATGATCAGAAGGCTCCCGAACCAGATTTTGGGAGCCTTCTCTCACTGGAGATCCAAGGTCTCTATCGTTATGCGTACTCGCTAATCGGTCGACCCGCAGAGGCCGAGGATGTCGTCGGCGAGACGCTGCTTCGAGCCCTGGAACGTCAAACCCAGTTCCACAACCAAACACCACTGCGGAGCTGGCTTCACCAGATTCTGAGGAATATCGCGATCGATCGCAGCCGGCACCAATCACACGAAAGCTTGGTTGAAGAGGTGGAGTCGACCTGGAGTGACGAGCGTTATCGAGTGGACGCCGAGATGATCCTAGAACGACTGGAGCTGAGAGGCGAACTACAGGAGGCTCTCTTTCATCTGCCTGTCAAATACCGAGAGGTTGTCGTACTTCACGATGCGGAGGGCTGGTCCACACCCGAAATCGCAACCATGCTAGAGGTTGCACTACCCGCCATCAAACAACGACTCAGGCGCGGTCGCATGATGCTCGTGACAAGTCTCGCCAAAGGAGCAGAACGAAAAGTGGCAAATCGAAATGTGGTAATGCGTTGTGCGGATGCGCGTTACCAAGTATCTGATTACATCGACGGTGATCTCCCGGCAGAACAGGCCTCTCTCCTTGAGGCACACCTCGCCTCCTGTGCTACCTGTCCAAGCCTGTACACGTCGTTGGTCGGCGTCACCGCATCACTTGGATCCTTGCGCGATCCCAACACCGTCGTCCCATCCGATCTCGCCCAACGGATCACGATGAAGTTAGCCACCAAAGCTCGCGCTCCTGGCAAACCAGCAGCCCCTTCGTAGTCGGAACCTGCGAATCACCCCTGTGGTCCAGGCCATACGGTCTATCGCCAGCCTCAATGACAACCACTGCGCAACGGCCCCCACTTGGTTGCGGCGAACATCGTTACTCCGGCCATGTCACGGTGCTCGAGTCCACCCATGGCATCGCCCCTCTTTGTGTCAATGACCGCGGAGCGTTAGCGATCCCCGACACGAACCCGACAACCCCTATCCAGTCATCCACACACCTTCTCAACCTCCAACCTATGGATAGCAACCCGCCGATGAGAAGATCCTGTCACGCGCACCCCGTCACGATATCAGATATGGATGTTCTTCTATCTCGAAATGCCGGAGACATCAAAGCCGCACAGAATTCCCGATATCGCCCATGAACTGGTCGCTTACAAATAATGGTCGGCCACTCCGCAACCAACGACCGGCACTCATCTCATCGCCAACACACTTCGGCCCGGTAGAATGAATATACCCCAATAGGTATGAAACACACGAAGGAGGAGTCCCTTGGACCTCGAGATTCAAATTCACGAATTCGAAGCTATCCACGGCGATGAGATGGAGATCATCGATGTCCGTGAGGAGTGGGAGTATGCGGCTGGCCACGTACCAGGAGCGGTCAATGTGCCACTCTCCACCCTGGCCGATAACCTTGATGCCATCCCAAATACTCGCCACTACGTCATCTGTGCCTCAGGCGGTAGAAGTCTACGGGCTGCAGAGGCCCTCCGGAGTGCTGGCTACGAGTCAGTTTCGGTAGCAGGAGGCACCATCGCTTGGATCAATCGCGGCAATGAGGTGGTCGTCGATGACGACGAGGAGCAGTCAGCTTAGGCCGCAAGCCGCGGGCTTCTGTCATCATTCCCCGCCTGGTTGGGGCAACAAAGAAAAGTTGCTCGTGACACCGATAAGCGATAGATTGGGTCTGTTAGCGATCAGTCGCATAATCAAGGGGGGAATGATGACTTCAAACGAAAATCTGCCTGATCTACCGCCAATGGTGCGTGATAGCCAACTTGTTCCGCCGTCCCTCGCCCCTTCATCGCGGTTACCGGTCAAGACCGAGGCTGAGTTTTGGGATCTCTATCAGCGATCCCTTCGAGATCTCGGTGCCTACTGGCAGGAGGTCGCCAACAGCTTCGAGTGGATGGACGGTTGGCCATCTAGTGTCGCACTCGGTGGTGACTTTGCAACCGGATATCGTTTCTTCGATGGTGCCACGATGAATGTGAGCGTGAACTGTATCGACCGTCACGCTCGTGCCAATCCGATTAAAGTCGCGCTGTACTGGGTTGGTGAGGATGGGACCGAACGATCATGGACCTACGAGGAACTGCTCGATACCACCGCCCGCTTTGCCCAAGCACTCACCGATCTCGGTGTCACCAAGGGTGATCGGGTCGCAATATACCTACCGAATCTGCTCGAAACCTTCGCCGCCGTCCATGCGTGCTTTCGAATCGGCGCCATCTACAACATCATCTTCTCCGGCTTCTCGGCAAGCGCACTCGCCGATCGTATCGTCGATACCTCAGCAAAGGTCGTCATCACCGCTGATGAGTCAATGCGGCGCGGCCGCCCCGTACCGCTGAAAGCCACCCTTGACAGTGTGCTCGATCGCCTCGAAAGCATCGAACATGTCGTCGTCGTACGCCGAACAGGTGCCAAGGTGACGATGCGAGCCGGCAAGGACCACTACTTCGACGAACTCCTCGCCGCGACTCCCAACCGTGCAGATCCCGTCGCAATCGAGGCGAACGAACCCGCCTTTATCATCTACACGAGTGGCACAACCGCCAAACCAAAGGGCCTCGTCCACACAGGGACCGGCTTCCTGGTGGGAACGTACCATGACGTGCTCTGGTCCCTCGATCTTGGACCTGAGGATATCTATTGGTGCACGGCAGACACAGGCTGGCTCACCTTCCCGATCTTCGAACTCGTTGGTGGCCTCGCCCATGGAGCGACGATGGTGGCCTTTGAGGGAGCCCTCGACTACCCAACGCCAGACCGGGCCTATGAGCTGATTGAGAAACTTCATATTACCAAAATCTTCACCGCACCGACGTTCCTCCGGATGCTCGCTCGCAACGGCGAATCTCTCGCCAAAGCACATGATCTATCGAGCTTGAAGCTCATTGGCCTGGTCGGAGAGCCCCTCGACGCAAAGACGTGGAACTGGGTTCATGACAACGTTGGCGCCCCTGAGATCGAGATCAACAATACCTATGGCCAATCGGAGACTGGGAGCGCTTGGACCTCCTCCGCCGTGGGCGTCACTCACTCCAAGCCAGGCTCCTGCGGTCTGGCCCTCCCTGGTCATGCCTTTGAGATTGTCGATGAATCCGGTGAACCGGTCGGTCCCGGTAAGGTCGGATATCTCCTGTTGACCCAGCCCTTTCCAACGATGTTTCGTACCATTTGGAACGACCCGGAACGCTATCGCGCCCAGTACTTCACCCGCTTTGGCGCTCACCGCTACGACACTGCTGACGCGGCTCTCGTCGATGGCGATGGGCACATCTGGGTCGTCGGGCGGGTTGATGGAGTGATCAATGTCGCTGGTCACCGCCTGTCGACTATGGAGATGGAAAGCGCTCTTCTCAGCGTGCCCGGTGTCGCCGAAGCTGCCGTCGTCGGTGTCGATGACGAGACAAAGGGACAGGTGCCGGTCGCCTTCGTCTCCCTATCCGCCTCCGCGACCGACATCACTGAGGACGTGCTCAAACAAAAGATCACCGACGAGATCGGGGCGATCGCACGACCACAAAGCGTCTACCTTCTCTCCACCATGCCCCGCACACGATCTGGAAAAATCGTTCGCCGTCTACTCAAAGAATTGGTCGTAGACGGTCACACCAGCGGCGATGTCACCGGGCTCGAGGACCCCGAGGTGCTGGCAAAACTTGAGGCGGAACTTCGCTAACATCACCGCTCTCTTGGGGGCCCTAGGTCCGCTTCGGCCACACAGACAAGACGCCACGCGACCCGTTCGTATCGCATCCTGGCTGTGCCCTCGGCAAAGTTTGTGCCTACCTCTCCTATCAACTCTTGTCTGACCAGTTCGCTACAGCGCACCGGTCAGCCGATCATGCCACAGCACGGCCCAAAAGGAGCGAACCCCCACACCCTCTACAGTCGAACCCATCGTCGCCTGATCATCCATACGTCTATGGAACCAGCGGTACATCAGGAGTGAGCGGCTCTTTTGTCTTGGTTTCATCGCCGGTGGCAACGATTGGGGTGAGACTCGCCAGCGGCAAGAGCGAAGCTGCCTTCTCCCCACTCAAGAAGGAACCGAGTTCGGCGATGGTGGTCATCAATGGAGCCGGGAAGATCACGGTTGAGTTCTTATCAGCGGCGATATCCACCAAGCTCTGCAGGTTACGCAGCTGGAGGGCGAGCGGGTGCGCCATCATGATGTCCGAGGCATCGCCGAGTGCCGCTGCCGCCATCGATTCTCCCTCAGCGTTGATGATCTTGGCTCGCTTCTCGCGTTCTGCCTCTGCCTGACGCGCCATAGCCCGCTTCATGCTGTCCGGGAGTTGAATATCCTTGAGTTCAACGAGAGTTACCTCGACACCCCAATCCAATGTCGCCACATCGAGAATCTGGCGAATATCCAAGTTGATACGATCTGTCTCTGAAAGCGTCTCGTCCAACGAGTGCTGTCCAACGACCTTACGCAGAGTCGTCTGGGCAATCTGATCAATCGCCACCGCGACATTTTCGATAGCAACAACCGACTTCACTGCATCACCAACGCGGAAGTAGGCGACTGCCGAGACATCAACGCTGACATTGTCGCGCGTAATGATTCCTTGCGACTGAATTGGCATCGTCACTATACGCAGCGACACATGACGGAGGTTGTCCACGATCGGTATGATCAGATGGAGACCTGGTTCACGAGTGCCCAGCAATCGACCAAGACGGAAGACCACACCCATCTCGTATTGTTTGACGATGCGCACAGAGAGCGCTAAGGCAAGCACGATCACGAGGACTATGACGATCAGAATAACGACAAGTGTGCTCATATGCTGAGCATAGCCACATTCGTTGTCCGCCCACCGGCCAACCAGCTGTTACCGGTTCAACGCATTCACCGCCACACGCAGCGCTAGGGATTACAAGCCGCTCCCCATCGATCGACAGGCGACGATACCACGACCGGCTGGTCCCGGCGTGATGGACACGGAACCGTCGGCGACCTCAAGGCGCGAGCATAACCATCCTGTCGCGATCGCATCAGTGCGATGGCGTCATCATGAGAACCACGCTTGCACTCGATGACAGCTTGATCGTTGATGCACAACGTCTCAACGGTATCCCAGGGAAGAGCGCTCTTGTGCGCGAGGCTCTGCGTGCACTGATCGAGCGAGAGAGCGCCCGTGGTCTGGTAAGCCTCGGGGAGAGTGCACTTGGCTGCGATCGAGTGCATCGACGACGACGTCTCGGGTGATTCTCTTCGACACGTCGATATCGAGGTGGATCACCTTCGTAACAGGGACCCTTGGGTGGAGAATCTCCTCGCAAGGAATCAGCTCTTGGGCTATCCTTTGGTCGCCGGTGAGATCACACGTAGCCGGGCCGCCAATCGTAGTGAGACCCTCACTCCGCTTGCCGACCCCACCCTCCTAACAACGCACGAAGCAACCTTTCAGGCAATCAGGCCAGCACGGCTTCTAGAGGAGCGATTGCGACCAAGGAATTCTCGAGGAGGCCGGTCGAAGGTCGTGCACGGCGTGGTCACTCATCACCCTCATCGACGGGCAGGTCGACCTTGCTGGCAAGCAGGAAGAAGCCACCGGCGAGACCTAACTGGTTAACCACTACCCTGACTATTCGCGTTCCTCGCGACAACACGACGGGAGTGTCAACAATCTGCATTGATCCGTAGGGGGTGATACGAGACTCTCGAACCTCTAAGATCTCCCCTAAATCCTGACGAATAGACTCGAGCAGCGTTGCCAAAACGGGCTCGGGTAGCCCCCTCGCAAGCTGTGGATCGCTCAGCATATGACATGTTTTGAACTCTCGGGTGAAGAAAGCATCGAGAAACGTTCGGGCAACCCCGCGAGCTGATGCAACGGGGAGACGGACCGCATGCTCTTCGGTGCTGGGCTCACGCTCCGCATCGGTAGCATAGCGCTCAAAGGCCGCCTGGCGTGAGGTTCCGAGCGCCGTGCCGATCGCCGCCCATGACTGGTGTTCTATACGAGCTCGTCGAACTAGCTTCGCGATCGCGTCGTCAGTGAGTAGACGAAGACTTCGTGCCGATGCAATCACGTCGAGTGTGTCCACCTCGGCCTCCCCACGAAGCCCAGCCAGCGTCACCTCCGCCGCCATTGCCAACCCCCCAACAAACAGCACATCATTCATCATCACATCACGATCGTTCGGATTGGCCTCGGAACTGTTCATCGGCCCGACGGTACAACGATTGCGTCCATTATTCCAAACATCATGATCGCCACCTCGTCAACTCCCTCGACACACCTTTGCATGACCCACACGTTTTCCCGTCACGACCTACGTTCGATGGCGATCAGCACACCTCATCTTCGGAGGGTTCCAGCGCTTCCGTCATTGCTTGACGGAGAGCCCTGCGTCAGAGAGTGCGCGCACCGTTGCTTGTGGGTCGTCGAGCCCCACCACCCACACATCGAACGGGCCCTCGACAAGCCGGACAAACAGACCCTTGTGCTGATGAGAATGGACCGCGGCGAGTATCCGTTCGTCGCTCGTAAAGCTCCCCACGGCCACGCGGCCAGGGATTCTCTCCCCAACACGAAGGCCATGGACAGACTGAATCGGCTCATCCACCAGGCGGATCTCTTGCACGCTGGCAAGAGCAACCGATTGATCGCGATGGACCCCGAGAACGTGCTCCATCGTCGTGAAATGAAAGTGGAGCTTTCCATCCTCGACCAACACCTCAGCCATCACCAACCTCCTCTCTCACGCGCAATTGCGCAGATGCACGTCCAGCCTATCGAAGCATGAGGGTTGTGTCAAGTTACCTTGACAGCGACTTCAATCTGTCGTTCGCACCGGCCACCAAGCCGCGACTCGACCAGATCTTCCTCGGAGTCCGCCTCAACCACCATTGCAGGAGAAGATTTGACCGAGGGCACGCTCAGGCGGCTGAAACGCCCGAACGTCCAGGGAGACTCCAACTCACGGATCTCGATCCGCTCGCGCTCGGCGCAGAGGTTGGCGGATGTAGCGATCGCGGAGACCGTATGTGTAGGCGCTTTGGAACCTACCGCAACACCGAGTGCCATTGGAAGTGACAGAATAGTCGTCTTCCTTAGGGCCATCGGAGGGTATCCGTTGGCTCGCCAGCGCGGAATACTCGCTCGATCGCTCTAGGGTGTCACCTCCAGACCCATCCGCCAACTGGACTCTGATCAATTCGCATAAACTCGATAAAGGTCATACGATCGTACGTCACTTCAGAGAGGGGTGCTCAAGCATGAAAGCCGTCTTCTACAACACGTTTGGTGCTCTCGATGTCCTTGAATACGGTGAACTTGACCGTCCTGATCTCGGACCCGACAGTGTTTTAGTCCAGGTCGCTGCTGCCTCAGTCAATCCCGTGGACTGGAAGCTGATGTCGGGAGGCCTGCGATCGCGGATGACCTCGGTCTTTCCCGTCGTTCCCGGGTGGGATCTCGCTGGCATCGTGCAGGAAGTCGGCCCATCGGTCACCCAGGTACGCGTCGGCGATGAGGTTTTTGGCTACGCCCGCATGGACTTTGTCCACCATGGGACGTTTGCGGAATTTACTGCGGTCCCAGAGCGGGTATTGGCACAGCGTCCCACCTCGCTCTCCTACGGAGAGGCGGCCGCACTCCCCCTAGCTGGCCTGACCGCCTACCAAGCACTCGTCCATCGCCTTCATCTCGATGCGGAGGACCGCTTGCTTGTCATCGGAGGAGCTGGGGGCGTTGGAGGCTTTGCCATCCAGATCGCCCGGTCCCTTGGAACTGAAGTCTACGCCACCGGATCCCCTGGCAATCATGCTTACCTTGCGTCGCTTGGCGCACATCCCGTCGCACATCCCACCGACGCCCGCCAGACACTCGAGACCATTAAGCCGACGGCAGTTCTCGACCTCTACGGCGGCGAGCCACTGCAGGAGAGTATCAACCTACTCAAGGGAGCAGAACGCATAGCTACGATCGCCGACCCATCCATTGTTGCCCACGGTGGCCATTACGTATTTGTTCAACCCTCATCAAATGACCTTGATGCCCTCAGTAATCTGGTCAACTCCGGTCAACTCCACGTTGAGATTCAAGAACGCTTTGCTCTCGCGGAGACAAAAGCCGCCTTCGCGGCCTCGATGGAGGGTCATGTGCGCGGGAAGCTTGTGATCGACGTAGCAGAACTCGAGCCCCGTTGACCGTTACCCTCGTCGATGATGCCATGGTCGCCGCCCACCTCGATGCGGGATTAGCTTACCAAGCGATTGAGGAGGCACTCAGCGAGTATCAGAGTGGAACGCTGTTCGCTCCTGCCCGACAGCAGAGCTCGCTCGGGGAGGGTTCGTTCGTCTTCACCAGCGGTGCCTTTCGTCAGGGTTACGGTTTTCGAGCCTATGACACCTTTCCCAACCAGTACGATGACCAACTCACCGCTGTCTGGGACAAGACCGGCCGGCTATCCGGGGTCGTCGTGGGCCCCGAACTCGGACGACGACGCACCGGAGCGCTTGGGGCGGCAGCCGCCGTTCGCCTTCTTCCAGCTGGCGACGGACTCACCGTCGGGGTCATCGGCGCGGGAGCGCAGGCCTTTGCCCAGCTATGGGCCATTCTCGCGGTCCATTCCATCAGGGAAGTGCGTTCACACCGTCGCAACCAGGAAGCCAATCTCGCCTTTGCCCAAAGAGTCGAGCGTGAACTCGGAATCACGACTCGTGCGCTGGTGAGCGCCCAAGCCACGTGTCACGAAGTCGACCTTCTGATAATCGCCACGGGGGCATCGGAACCGGTCATCGAGGATTCATGGATCAGTGACTCCTGCACCATCTTCACCTTGGGGCCAAAGCGGCGTGACGCCTGCGAGCTTCCAGAGTCTCTCTTCGCTCGAGCCCGACGCATCACCTCGGACTCAGTCGCACAGATGCAAGCAGAGGGCCAGGAGGCAATCATTGCGGCGAGTCGGGTCGTCCCGCTGGGCTATCTCAGACCACTCACCGACAAAGCTAACCCACCACGCTGGACTGCCTACGAGCCAGCTCCGAGTGCAAGCGCCGACCCCCCTGGTCTCCAACTGTACCTCTCAACGGGCCTAGCGGGCACGGAACTCTTCGTCGCTCGGGCTCTCATCGCGAAACTCCAAGCGAACCCTCACTGATCCCTCATCACTTCGCGGTTAACCGCATACGAGCGGAGCGTTCATCGAACCTGCTCGGCGCTAGCTTCACCGCGTCAAAACAAAAGAGCCGACGGAGGTGTCCCCCAAACACCCCTGCCGACTCCGTATATCTGTAGTGTAGCGCAATGTGACGATCGACACAAATTCAGCCATACCACAGAAACCCTACAGCTATTTCTCAAATATGTGCCTGCAGGAGTTCACGACACAGCGAACACATCTGGATCCACCGGCCCTCACTCACAAGACGAGACCTGCCTTGGGACAGCGAGCTCACAGCCCAACGATAAGCCTGGTCCCTTCAACCCGGAATCGACGAGTCTTTGCGCGTGGCGGGACCAGGGACAGCCCCAGGCATCTTGCTACAGCGTGCAGCTGTACGTGCCAGAAAGTGGTGTGGCTTTGGACAACCGCTCTGTGCCAGCCTGTGCTGCCGTCGCACCACCTAGCGCCGACCAGCTCGGCTCCCGTTGCCAATGCTCATCGATGTTGGCTCGTCTGGTGTTGGCTCGTCTGGTGTTGGCTCGTCTGGTGTTGGCTCGTCTGGTGTTGGCTCGTCTGGTGTTGGCTCGTCTGGTGTTGGCTCGTCTGGTGTTGGCTCGTCTGGATCCCCTGCTGAGCGAGGGTAACGCTCCAGGTCCAAGGACGGCTTGAGATGCGCCCACCACTCCTCTCGCGCGACACCGACTTCCATCAGATCAACCATTCCAAGGAGCACGGCGACAGTGTTACCAGTGTGCTCACGTCCTCAGTCAGGAACTCACACCACAAGGAGTACCGCCCAAGGCACATCTTGTCTCGCACTAGCGCCCCCAGGCAGCGCCTGCCAAACAACTTGCGCGCTCATAAACTTTGGGAACTTCAGCACAATATCGTGTAATCGTCGCCACAATGTGTTAGGTTCGTAGTTATGTTTGACGATCGTCATGGCGAACGTGGTGGCCATAGCGGGGCTAATGGTAGAGACAACCAACATCCTCCGGCTGAGGTGAGGTGGCCATCAGTCGGTGACGTACTGGCTTGGAGACTGAAAACGGTTTAGTGACCTGCGAATCCCGTTTGGCAAAGACACCTCCAGGACTGGCGGCGACAAGTAGCGGAGGGGAGGGCGCGAAGCTATCGTCGTTTACTTCGAAAGACGCTGTCGCGTCCACGAGTCTTTGCGTGCCCGAAGACCACCTCCTACTTCCCAATCTGCATCGATGCGCTCTGCGCTGTGGGGCTTGGTTTCCACGCAAGAATGGCGACTGGTACGGGCGAAGATTCAGATGTCAAAGCAACGATGTGGGCACTGCACGACACCCCAAAACGACTCATTGCGCTGACTCTGCAGTTCAAGGCGGTACGACGATCCCATCGATGCAATGTCGTGGTCGCAAGCCGGTCTTGGGCTATGCGAGGCCTGCAGGCAGCCATTCCATGCGCTCCGGAACTTTTGGAAACAAGGGATGATTAGAGCCTTCGGAAAACGTGACGGGGCCGCCTTGCCTTGTCGGACTGAAGAAATTCACATCTGGTAGCCCCATTGCATCAGGATCGAATGATTTTTACGAGAATACGACTGTTTCTACGGGGACTGCGCTTTCGTCTTGGAGCGCTCACCTTCCTCTTGATCGCTGCGGTAGTGACAATCTTTGGTGCGACCGTGGGGCCGATGTATTTGGGGTCTGCCCAAGATTCGGTCTTGATTGGCGAGCTGCGCTCTGCTTCTGTGATCAAGACGGGCCTCAAAGTGCTATCCGTCCAAGCATTCGCAAAGGCACAGCTTGTCGCAGCCGAACAAAGAGCCCCCATCTTGGATGGACGGGCACTCTTCAACAATCCGATCTACTCGGCCGAAGTCCCCGCGATGGTAACACCGCCAGAAAGCCTGCGAGGGACCTTGCTAGCGAGCGCCTTCCTTGAGCGCAGTGATAGCTGCGCTCACCTCAAGCTTGACGCTGGACACTGTCCAACCACGAGATCCGAAGTGCTCCTCTCACAACGAACGGCGGAATATCTTGGAGTCAAGGTCGGATCAGTCCTCACTGCCGCCCCCGGTCTCAGGGCGCCAGGTTCTCCAGGAGCAGCCGCAAGTGCACGCTACCGCATCGTGGGTATCTACGCGATTCCAGATATCGCAAGCCGCTACTGGTGGCACGAGGAGTACTTCACCTTTGGCTCGTCGTTTTACCCTGTATCCCTGGACCCCATGATTGTGATGCCCGGGTTCTTTGGTGGGAAAGCAACTTTTGACGCGACAACGAACGTCAGTACGAGTAGCTACGAGGGGGTCGACCGAGAGCTGCAGATGTCGCTTCGGCCAACAGTCATCAATATCGACAACTTTCGGCAACCTGCATCAGTCATTGGGCGATATCGAGACCTGGTTGCCTCTCAAGATGGCCTCACGGCTTCGTCCGGCCTGTCGTCGGAGATTCGTACGATCATTGCCACACAAAGCTCAATGGCGACGTTGGTCGGCATCATCATCGTGGAGTTAGTGCTCCTTGCGCTTGTTGTCTTTGGAACCCTCATCTGGCGGATGGTGCAATCCCGGATGATGGAGTTCCGTTTGGCCCAATTGCGAGGGGTACGGGCCAAAAGCATCATCTGGCGTGTTATTGGAGAACCACTGTTCATCCTCGTGGTCGCAAGTCCCTTCGGCTACCTCGGTGCCTACCTCACGGTTTCGGTCCTTAGTCATGCCTACTTTACTCCAGGAAGCCAGCTCTATGTCCCACCACAGACCTACCTCGCTGGTCTCATCGTCATCGTCGCTGCCCTCATCGTCACCTTGGCAGCAGCTATCAGGGCACTTCAACGAAGTATTTTCGAGTCTTCACGTTCAGCGATAAGAGATCAGGGGCGTTTTCGAACCCTCACCGATGTGCTCATTGTGGCCGTAGCCGCTGTGTTTACTGCCCAGCTCGTCATTGCCCCAACAACATCGAGCGGGGTAGACCCATTGGCGGGTGCGGCTCCAGCCCTTCTCGGTGCTGGCTTAGCGATCATCGTGGTGTCGCTGACCCGTCTTGGTCTTCGTGTGGCCCGTCGCATCACCCGTCGCGGGCGCACGATCTCCTGGTATCTCAGTGTCCGTCAACTCCTCCATCACCCAGGCATGCTCCGCCAGATCATCCCCTTTGGGATGGCTCTCGCCTTGGTCATCTTTGGTTTTGGCGCCCAGTCGGTCATAAGTAGGCACCGCAGTGTGGTAGCCCAATATGAGGTGGGGGATAGCAGAGTGCTCACCGTCTCACTACCAAAGAACCTCGGGTTGGTCGCTGCTGTTGACCGTGCGGATCCAGGGGGTCACGCAGCGATGGCGGCTGAACTCTATCGTTCCAAAAACGACACCACCTTGGCAGTACAAGCAAGCCGTTTTCATGCGGCATCCTGGCCACGTGCCCTCGATACAGTCTCAGCTACCACGATCGCACATCGTCTTGATCCATTAGGGAACAAGGCCTTCACTACGAACGCCTCGTCCTTGACTATCACCGCTAGAACCCAAGGAACCGTCCCCAAGGGTGTCCAAGTGGAGCTCACCATCTCGCTGTTCGCGCAAGCTCAGGAGACGCCTGATATTCTCGTCATTCCCATCGACGGCACTACGACCACTCAGCGGAGATCGATACCGTGCGCACAGGGTGGGTGTCTCTTGTCTGGTCTTGGTTATCTGGCCATCTCCAATGGCGGCGTCGTGAACCCCTCGGCATCCTTCACGATCGCGATCGAGCACATCGGGGGCATCAGGAACCCGGATGGCGCAGGTGTGCTCACCAGTTCCTGGAAGCAAGCCTTGAAGGCTCCCACCACGGTGCTTTCATCACAACCCGGACGCCTCTCGTTTCGCGCACTTCCCGCAACTGGTGGGGCCACCATAGCCCTCATCCCGGCGTCCTACCCCACGTACCTCCCGGCGATTGTGAGCAAAACTGCTACCACCACCCCTTCCTCCCCTAGCGTTACGGCTATTGGGACCAAGATGATCGATGGCCTTGATGGCAACCCAATCAACATCCGTCCCATCCTCTTCCTCCACGCGCTTCCCTCTGTTGGATCCGACGCCAACCTTGTCGATCTGACCCAGGCAGAGCTTTCCCAGTCATCGACCTCCTTGGCCGCCAACGAGATCTGGCTCGCTCAAGGCGCCTCCCCGACTATCTTGACATATCTTCGTCATGAGGGAGTTACCGTCGACTCCGTAACCTCGGCGCGCACCCTGTCGCTAGCCTATGCCAACGAACCCCTGGGACTTGCTGCTCGACTCTTCCCAGTCGCCGCTGTCGCTGGGATTAGTGTCGTACTCCTGGGTCTAGCCTTTGAGCTCTTGGTAGAGGGTCGAGGGAGGATCCCTGAGTTTGCTGCCATGCGGGTACTTGGTCTTCGTCGGCCCCTACTCATTCTGTCCTACGTGTTCGAGGCCACGATTCTCGTCATTGCCGCCGCAATTGCTGGGATCGCTGCCGGACTGGTGAGTGCCCGACTCGCACTTCCCGTACTCCCTGAGATCGACTCCGGTTTCGACTATCTCCACTTTGCTTACACGCTTCCAATCGCCAACGAGCTTATCGCCATCGTCTTGGTACTCCTTGGCACTCTCATCGTCGCCACCGTCACTGCCATCCGAGTCGTGGGCCGAGCGAATTTTGATGAGCTGCGCGCAGGAGATCGGTAGGTGTGACGTGAACAATCGCCGCCGAGATTGACGAGCCCGTTCATCTTGATCCCATCCCGAAAGGGGCTGTGGGGGCGGATTGGATGTCTCCTCACCTATGGTTCACCGATAGAGCGCTCGCCGAGAGGTCCGCCTCACGACATCACCTACGCCATGCCGCATCCGCGACTCGCCAGCATGACAACCGGACATCGTCGGACTTCCTTACCCACGACACTGAGCCAAAGGTTGATCCCTGTTGCTTAATCTTTGAGTCGCGCTGGAGTTGGAACAAGTATCCCTCCGATCATCGAAGCTCCGATACCCGCTCGACTGGGCTAGGTGCGAATGTATTCCCTCCAGCAGTCATCGACATGGAGGTAATCGATACACAAGCGCGAGAGCAAATACTTACATATCTGCATCCCTGCATCTCCGATCGTGCTCGTGGAGGAAAGCTTGAACAGAACCACTGCCTTGGAGCCACTACCTCGTAACCTTTGCGCTCCTTTGGGCACGAACCCATACACAATCAAGCACTTACCGATCCCCACCTAGGAGCCTGCGCTAGTGGAACTGTGAGCAGTAGGCGAGGCAACCAGAGGGTTTAGGGTTACCGTAGTTGAGCCGCGATTGCTCCCCTGCTGCTCGTTTTCCCGGCGAGCCAGCGTAGGAACCCGCACCCAAGCAGATCACGAGCCCCAACTGCTCCTCCGCGTCCACTAGTAACTCGCATAGTGCTGTCTCGGATAGCCTGGCGCTTCGAAAGTTAGGTTAGCCTACACGCATGACCACGAACGAGGGGATACCCTCACCACCTCGATGGATAACCGACCACGATGCCGCTCACTCAGCTTGGTACATCGAACGTTTTCGAACCCTCGCCGCCCGAGGTGCCGACCTGGAGGGTGAAGCGCGCCTCCTCGACACCATTATCCCTCGACACTCGCGTATCCTGGATGCAGGCTGTGGTCCAGGGAGAGTCGCGGCGGCCCTATTCGCGCGTGGCCATCGCGTGGTCGGAGTCGACGTCGACCCTCTTCTGCTCACCGCAGCAACCGAGGACCATCCTGGCCCAGTCTGGGTCAACGCCGATCTCGCCACCATGGATCTCGCCTCACTTGGAGAGGGGGAACTCTTCGACGCCGCGATCGTCGCTGGCAACGTCATGACCTATCTCGCCGTCAATACGGGTGCACGAGTTTTACATAACCTCAACATTCACCTGAAAGGGGATGCCCCGATCGCTGTCGGCTTTGGCCTCGACCGAGGCTACGACCTCGCCACCTTCGATCACGACATCCAAGAAGCCGGCCTGATCCTCGAACACCGCTTCGCCACTTGGGACCTGCGTCCTTGGTCACCGGCGGCCACCTTTGCAGTATCGATCCTACGAACTCCCTAGCCGAGCAACACCCATCCACTCGCAACTGCGGTTTCGACCGGATCCGTCTTCTCATCTTCAGGCAACAGCCCCTGCGGTCTCCGGTTTGCCAACGGCCCCAATATCCAGCGAGGCAGGCACGCCATTTGCATAGGACAGATGGCGTGAATGTTCGCTGAGCAAGCTTACCAATCACGACAAATTGATAATCAAATGCGTTAGCATTGACCGAGTAGGCAATATAGCATTGACCGAGTAGGCAATGAGATGTCCTATTGGAGTATTTGTAGGAGGCACAACCTTGTCGAATCAACGGCGACCCTGGTGGATCGTACTGGCAATTCTCGCGTTATTCCTTGCAGCCTGCGGCTCCACAACTTCACAACACGTGGCGACGAAGTCGACCGGTCGAGGGTCTACTCCGTCTCGATCCACAACCAATCCCGCTACCATCCCCACCAGCGCCACTCAAGCAGGGTGCACGACCGGTGCACTTGGCGCGACAATGAGTGGCCACCTCGCAAAGTCGTGTTACCGCATCCCCAATCTCACCTCAGGAACCTACTACCTCGGCATAGAGGCCATCCTCTCACCCCGAGGAGCGGCAGCGGCCAAAGAGGGGATCGCGGTGCCCTCTGGCCACAGTGGCCCGACGGTCAGCCTCACCGTGTCGCCATCCTCGGTTGTGCCAGGCGCTACGGTAACCATTACCGGCCGGGTCAGCACCCCACTCTCCCCGCGACCAGCCCATACCAACGTCTGCTTTGATGGCTGCGTTGACGGACTTCACTACGACGGCACCTCCGTCCATTGGATCTCTTCGACGACGTTTCAAACCTCCTTCGTCACGCCAAGCGGACCCTGGCTTGAGCGCTATCCTGTTCGGCTCCTGCTGCCGAAGGCAGGTAGCTATCCCGTTGCTATCCAGTGTCTCGAAGTACATCAAGCGTGTGGGCTTGGTCACGCGGAGGGCTCGACCACGCTCACCTTCGCACACTCCGTGAAGGCTGCCATGCCCCGGCTCACCCTCGCCGCAAGCAAGGTACTCCCGGGTGAGATGACCCCAGTGAAGGGCACGATCCCCCTCACCAACATCATCGGTGACAACCATCCCTTCGTCTTTGAATTCGATGTCATCGACCAGCCCCCCACCAAGGCAATTGCCAAGGGGGCATATCAGCTTCCCCAGACGAAGCCTGGCACTGACACTGTCCTCCTAGGTCCCGTGAAGTTCCGGGTTACTACCCCTCTCACCTACCAGTCCATCAGCCTCAAAGGTGCCACCAACATCCAACCGAGTGCTGATCCGTCGATCGTTACCGAGCGTGGAACCAACGGAGTCGCACTCACCTGTAGCGGCAGCTCGGGAGATCAAGCCAATGCGATGAGGTTGCTATCTAATGGACATATCACCGTCATCAACACCACAGACGTCGCTACTCTCTTGGAACAAAAAGAAGTGCCGCCGTCCTATCTCGCCGACAATGAGCCCTGTAGTGATCTCGCCGCCCTCCACACATCGACAGGCAAGACCTTGATTGCCGCATCCTATGCTATCGCAATCCCGAATCAGGCTCCAGATTTTGCCTACTTGCCCGTCATCTCTACCAATGATGGCGCCACGTGGGCCAAGGTCCCCTCTCCTAGTGGGGTCACTGACGCGAGCTTTGCTGGCCTTCATGCTTCAGCGTCGGGTATCCACGCTTACTTCGCTGTCCCTCATCACACCGTGATCGCCGAGACCACCAACAACGGGAGTAGCTGGACGCAGGGATCGCTGCGCTGTCCGCGTCTCGGACCATGTATTCGGTTCTCCCCCATCGCAGACCTCGCTAACTGCGCAATGAACGGTGCCCAAGAGCCGGTTCTCGTGTCAAAGAACGAGGGAAGAAGCTTCACTCAGTCAAGCTGGCCAAGTTCAGTCAACGCCTGTGGACCAAACGAGCTCTTCTCCGTCCATGGGACCGAGTATCTCATCGATCCTCAATCCAGTTACCCACTTCGCCGCAGTACCGATGGCGGTGTCAACTGGCGAGTAGTGAGCGACATACCAACCCCACCAGGGGTAAATCCGCCAGGGACGTCCTCGCTTGGACAGACCAGCTGGGGCCAGGCTACCCTCGTCCTCCCAGGGTCGGGCGACCTACTCAGTATCGGGAGCGGAATCGGCAGTTCTTTGCTCGTTCCTCATTCTCGCCAATGGTGCCGCATACCCACCACGATCATCCCAAAGAATGTTGGTGCAGCGACCACTGGTGAGCACAGTCTTTACTTCGTGACGTACGCTAGCTCAACAACCTTTACGAGTATCCCGTTGACGAGCCTGCATTGCGCGAGCTAACAACTGGCGCAACTAGGCCGTGAGGAACCGACCTATGTCGCGATCGGCTATCGCCCACCACCAACCGTGCGAGGCGAGCAGGCAGATGCTAAAGTAGACGTATGGCAGGTGATCGTCCGAGTCGAAGAGTACAACGCCCGAGTTTTCGTCAGCCCGGTCCGCCCGCAAACCCAATTGTGCTCGGTATCATCGCCGCGATTTGGATCGTCGGTGGAGTCGCCATCGGACTCTACGTGCATGGAAGCTGGCACTACATCCCTGCGATCTTTGCCTGTGGTATTGGTGTCGTCTTTTTGCGTTCAGCGGCTGGAGCATACGTCCAACGACTCAAATCCTGACAATTGACGATGGTCTCCCGTGCTAGCGTTCGTAGCATCCCTTCAGCAGTCCTGCCTCCGACCCCTGTGGGTCCCCAACCAGCACGAACAGGTGGGCAAACGCCATAGCGCATCACACGACTGGCTCAATGATGGCTGATCGTTCCTACCTCACGATTGCTCGCAACCCAGATCTCACCTCCGCGCTTGGCTATTTGATCATGATTCCAATCGATGGCGGCATGGTCGTCAAGACCTCCGGTACATGGCCACGCGAGAAGGCGCTGTACTGTCACCCAATACCGATCACCGACTGGCCGCTGGAGCCTGAGGTGGTCGAGGAGATCACCCTCCTCTCCTGTGCACGCCGGGGTGCAGCTATCGATATCGTCGCGGACCGAGCAAGAGAAAATCGATCTCAATTGGTCTTTACCCACGCACGGGGGCGCGACATGATCTTCTGGCAATCACAGCGGACGCAACGCCAAGCCAGACCTAAAGGCACGGTACCACGGGCTCGGGCTCATGGTGAGGTCGATGTGCCTATCACGGTGGACACCAGGGAGCGCTACCCCTATCAATTTCGCAATCGATCAGTCAGCACCGAACGAGGTGCGCTGCCCTGTGGCGATTATGGCATTTACCTGGGCGATGACCTCTACGCAGCGGTCGAGCGCAAGACACTCGAGGACCTCATCTCAAGCCTCTCCGACAACCGACTCCGCTACGCCATCGGTCAACTCGCCGCTCTCCCGCATGCGGCCATCGTCGTCGAAGCACGCTACTCTGCGATTCTCCAGTCCACTTATATGCGGCCTGCACTGATCTTCGATGCAGTCGCCGATTACGCTCTGCGTTGGCCCGAGGTGCCGGTCGTCTTCTGCGAAAATAGGAAGCTCGCAGAGGAATGGACCTATCGATACCTCACGTCTGCCTATCACCAGGCACTCAATGCACCCGTTGTCAGGCAAGAGACACCCCCTCCTCCCAATCCAACCTCAGCAAGCATCCGCCAATGGGCAAGCGAGCACCACATCGACATCGCCACCAAGGGTCGGATCCCACAGGTCGTACGCGAGCAGTATCTCCGGGCTCACGGACGATCAATCTCGCGGTAGCCTGCCGTCCCGACGCGCCACACCGCTGATCGACGCTCAGTGTGCTCATCACGATCGCCTGCGGTCTGGCACTGCAGCAGCGAAACCATGATCGAGTAGAGTGGAACCAGTGACGCAGGGTGCTCGACGAAGTCGGGCTGAGAAAGACCTGTTGAACCTGATCTAGTTAGTACTAGCGGAGGGACGTCAGCTATGACCAAAGAACCAGTTTTGTCGGTGTCGCCTATGCGGCGACTATTTTGCCGAAGTGTAGCCTTGCACTGGGGCAAGCATGCAGCTCACGATCGGGTCTCACACCCCAAGCCAAAGGGGATCGCAGCACCCGTCGGTATCGCATTGACGGCACTTTTGCTCGCGAGCTGTACAAATTCACAACAGTCCCAAGTATCTGCTACCAGTGCGTCTGGTGGCGTTGCCTCCTATGCACTGGGTGCGGGGGACCAGTTCAGTTGGATCCTCCCACTCGAGAACGAAGCCAACTACGAGAACTATGACTCCAACGTCTCCAACGGGCTCTATCGTCCGTTGTACTATGTCGGAGGAGCTGGCACGACCGGGATCAACTATCCACTCTCGATCGGCACCGCTCCCGTCTACTCCCACGGCGACACGATGGTGACCATCGATCTCCACCACAACTACACCTGGTCGGATGGACAACCGGTCACAACAAAGGACATCAGGTTCTTCTTCGAACTCGAGGCTGCGGGAGCCAAGAATGGCGATTATGCCCCGTACCTACCTGGTCGCATGCCATCTGACATCAAGAGCATCTCCTATCAGGGTCCCTACCAATTTACACTCCATCTCAACCACGCCTACAACCCAGTTTGGTTTACCGGCAACCAGCTGACCTGGATCTACCCACTCCCGGTTCAGACCTGGGACAAGACTTGTCCTACCTGCCACGTCACCAACGTTGCCTCAACCCCGGCGGGTGCAACGAAGGTCATCGACTTCCTTTACAAGGAATCGGCTCAGCTCAGCACCTATGCCACTAATCCGCTCTGGAAGACGATCGACGGTCCCTGGGAGATAACCAGCTACAACCCCACGAACTACCATGCAGTGTTTCGCGCCAATCCGCGCTACACCGGGGCTGGGAAACCCAAGCTGGCTGGCTATCAAATTTACTCATTTACTTCGGCGACGGCCGAACTCGACGCGCTCCGCGGAGGTGTCATCGATTTTGGCTATCTACCGACATCGGATCTCGGGCTGACCCACTACTTCCAGTCTCATGGCTATGTAGTACAACCATGGAGAGTCTTTTACGATAACATTGCGGAACTAGGCTATACCGGCCCCTATCGCCACCTTGTCGCCCAGCTCTACCTCCGACAGGCGCTTCAACACCTGGTCGACGAGCCCCTCTATCTGAAGGCTACTCTCCATGGGAACGGCATGCTCGACTATGGATCAGCGCCGATCTATCCGGGCTCGAACTACGTGAGTCCCCAGCTGCACCATGATCCCTATCCCTACTCAATCGCGGCTGCGCGGCTACTGCTAACGACACATGGATGGCAACTCTCGACCTCTGGCCCATCGACCTGCGTCAACCCGGGGACTGGTAGCAACCAATGCGGTGCTGGCATCAAGAAAGGGGCGCCGCTTGTGATCTCGATGATGTATGCGACACCGAGCGCGAGCCTGACGGCCCAGGCCCAGGCCTTTGACAGCGCTGCTCGCGCCGCGGGCATCACCATTGAACTCAACCCGCAGCCCGAGGATACTATGTATTCCACAGCGGGAGTATGCCCTCCTGGACCATGCAACTGGGGCATTGCCCTCTACGGCGCCCAGGAGGACTTCGGACAGTACGTGCTTGTGCCAACGGCAGGAGTCGAGTTTGCAAAGGGGAACTATTGGGGCGGAGGGTACTACAACCCGACCGAGCAACGCCTGCTCAATGAGGCGTATGACCTTCCGGGACTCTCCCGCCTGTACGCAGTCGAGAACTATCAAAGCCAACAGGTCGCAGGTCTGTGGTGGAGCGTCGGCGACTACGAGGTCGCCGTCGTGAACAAGCGCGTCACCGGATGGAACCCACTCAACCCGTATGCCAACTACATGCCCTCGCGCTGGAGGCTTAGCGGCTCATAAAACCCACCCACTGTCCCCCAACTAAGGTGGTCGGAGCGTGATAGTAGGTATGAGTTCGAGCTACCAACGAGACTGCACAACCGTGGATGAACAAGGATGGTCGACAGGATCGTCCGTGTTGTGCACGATCGGAACGTCGATCCTGTGAGCCGGACAAGCGAGGAGGAGTTTCGGTCCTTCTTTGATGAGAACCTGGATCGCATCATCGGGTACGCGTTCTCGATTGTCCAGAATACCCAGGAGGCCGAGGACATCGCCGTCGAGTCGCTGGCGCGCGCGTATGCTGCCTGGAGGCGCCTCAACGGAACCGATCATCGCAGGGCATGGGTGTTTCGGACAACCCTCAACCTGGGCATCGACCATCTTCGAAGACAGAAAAGATCCAAGACCATGCCTGGAATCGACGCGGCCTTTGCCGAGATCCCGCTGGGATCGGCGGCAGCGATCCTCGACACCACCGGCGACTTGGCTACGAATCGTGCGGAGCTCGTTGTGGCACTGCGACGGCTACCCGAGCGCCAACGCGAGGCGGTAGCCATGCATTACCTTGGCGGCTTTGCCGTCGCCGAGATCGCCGAGGTCATGGGCATTGGAACCGAGACCGCAAAGACTCACTTGGCTCGCGGAATGAAGGTCTTACGAACGGAGTTCGGCGTCCAAAACCGAGGAGGAGAATCATGACAAATTGGGCACCCAGTGACCGTCAAAACCTCTACGCCATCACCGTTCGACGTGGGCGCAGGCTCAAGCGCCAACGCCTCCTCTCGCGGCTCTCCGTCATCGTCGTCGTCGCTCTCGTCGCGGCAACTACCGCCACGATCATCACCCACCATGCGCTTCGTTCCCACCCAACGACTCCCCCGGTGCCTGTCGAACGGACAAAACCCGCACCAGCAAAGTCGCCATCAAAGTCGCCATCAACCGCAGACGTCCCTCAACTCGTCTCCTTCCGATCACTCCAGGGTTCCTCTATAGCACTTTCGAATGTTGACGGGACGCCCGTGACAGGAGATGGGGCGACCTGGACACTGGTCTCCACCCCTTCAGCGATCGAGCTCGTCAAGGTCTCTGGATCACCTGCTCACATCACCGGCCATATCACCATCGCTCCACGGAAGGCCGTTGGCTCAACAAACCAGATCGCTCAGCCGATCATCAGTGGGAATACCGCCTATATCGCTTCGACGCTCGGGCTCTATCGCGTTGACTTGGCCGCCGGCCACGTGACAACGACGCTTCCCGACCATCTCGGGACACCACAGTCCCGCGCCATCGTCGGGGACAATCTCTGGCTGGTTGGCAACACATTGAACGCTTCGAGGCAGATCATTGCTGTCCTGCAACGGATCGATCCAAGCGATGGATCGGTCATCCAAACCTACCACTTACCAGGAGCCTGTGCGGGACCTACGCTCATCGCACAGGGATCAACCCTTTGGACTGAGACAATACCGTGCGGTGCCTCAACACATGCTCACCTCATTGGCTTCTCCACAACGAACGCCACCGTGATCGCCAACCATACCTTCCCGGTTGCGCACGAATTCCAGCTCCAAGGGCTTCACGGAGACCTCCTCTGGGGCAGCATCTATCGATCCCATCTCGACCTAGCGGCGGTGAGAGCGACGAGCGGATCCCTCGCTCATGTGTTGCACCTCCCCTCTAGTGCCATCGGTCTTGGCGTAGCCCCCACTTCGACCAACATCTGGTCACTCGGCAACCGTGACGCCGTGCTCGTCAACCCGGCCAACGACACCATCCTGCGTACCATCATGGCACCGAGTGGATCCCTCTTTGTCACGATGGAGCTGACCCCCCACGCCCTCTGGATCCGTGACAGCACCGGACTCCTCAAGGTCCCCGTGATCGACTGAAGCCAACGATCACTGGAGCCGCGTACCATCTGCCCACCGCCAGCCGACTACTGAAACCAGAACGAGGTATCGCTCCTTCGCCCGGTTGTAACTGCACGTGGATACGATAACCTGTAGAGATATAACGGCATGCGGCCGTTGGACTAGAGGATACCAGATGAGCAAACGCCTACCTCACCGATCTCTAAGCACGGAATCTTGAGATGAACACCAACACCAGTCACCGAATTGGCATCGCCACCATCTGGATTGTGCTCGTCGTCTGGCTCCTGCCCATCCTGGTGGACATCGCCTTCGCGCGAGGCCTCACTGGCTGGGTTGCCTATGCGCCATTGAGTGGAAGACTCGCTCTTGTCCCCAACATCATCGCAGTCGTTACCATGACGAAGCTGATCCTCCTAGTCCCGCTCATCGTCTTCGCACTTTGGTGGTTACGATCACGACTTGGCCGGCTCATCCTCGGATTGACCAGCGCCTTGCTCATCATCGCCACCTACCTTCTCGTCCACCTCGACCTTCTACGGCCCACGGATACACCCACCGATATCACCCAGCGACTTCGCAACGGACTGACCTTCACGCTCGCCTTCTCGAACACGTGGCTCGCTAGCGCAACGGTCATCCTGATGGGCATCGTGCTCCTTGGCATCCTGGTCCTCGCCGTTCTCCCCACACCGTTGCGCGACCGCCGATAGCTCGCACTCAGCAGAACTCATAGCAACCGGCCAAGCATACCGAATCTGGCCAAACAAATCTCCACCGCCACACCACCATCCCCTCCGATCATGGTTCGCTCGGCGCATTCCCGAGCGAAGCAGGACAACCATTGCGAGAAACTTGCCGATAGCAATGTCTTCGTTACCCGTGATCGAGCAAACCAGTGAGCGTTCATCGAGAGATAGTTGATGAACACCTGTCATCCAAACCACTAGCTGGTAGGCGTAACTGCATGACAATCCAAGGCGTTACCCCGAGCGAGACGACTATCCAGGCCTCGGAGAAGACTCAAACGATGGAGATATTCGAGACAGCCCATCTCCATCGGACGCATCGCGCCATCCAACCCGAGGTCCCCTTGATCGGGACGTTGGTGTGCCAGTCAGAGAATGGCGGTCAAGGTACGTCTTCGAACGCCCAACGCGCCGAACAAACACGCCCCACCGGGTCGAGTTTTGTCACCGTCGGTGGATCACCATCCGCCGACGAGCTAGCCTACCTCCATGGGGGTCGGATCTCGCCTTCCAGGTCTTGGCCCATCACGACCATCTTCCACCAGGGTGCACAGCACCTGTACCTGTGAGTCAACACGTTAGCTCAAAGCACCCGGAGCTAGGCGCTCACAGCATGCGTCTCGAATGCATCCAAAAAAGAACGAATCATAATCAACGCTGCAGCACCTTCTCCAACCGCAGAGGCAATCTGCTTGGTGGAGCCAAGACGAACATCACCGGCGGCAAAGACTCCAGGCATCGAGGTCTCCATGGCTGATCTGGTGATGACGAACCCTGCCTTATCGAGCTCAACGTGGTCACGGAGGAACTCTGAGTTGGGAGTAAGACCGATGAAGACGAAGGCTCCCGCAGCAAGAATTCGCTCCTCCCCATTGCCCTCATCGATCACCACCGCACTGAGATGGTGATCATCTCCCGCCTCGAAGGCTCGCACCTTCACCCCAGTATGTACTGCAAACTTCGGATCGGCCGCGATACGTTCCTGCAGCAACGTCGAGGCACCGAGGCGATCGCGGGCCTCCAGAATCGTCACCTGGTCGACAAATTGTGACAGGAAGAGTGACTCCTCGAGAGCTGAGTTACCTCCACCAATCACCACCAAGTTTTTAGCGCCACGGTAAAACGGACCATCACAGGTGGCACAAAAGTGGACTCCGGCCCCGATTAGGTCACTCTCGCCAGGGACCTCCAAACGTCGATAGGTAGATCCTGACGCGATGAGCACCGCCTTCGCACGATAGCTCTGACCACCATCCACCGCTATCAGGAGCTCGCTGCCAGTTCGCGTAATACCAGAGACCGCCACTCCTTGAAGCATCTCAACACCGTAGCGCTTCGCATGAGCGACATAGAGTGAAGCGAGCTCCTCTCCGCTCACACCATCAGGGAAACCTGGATAGTTATCGACCCGCTCCGTTGCACCAGCCTGCCCACCAAGCGCCCCACGATCCAAGATCAGGGTAGCAATACCTTCACGGGCGGCGTAAATACCGGCGGTGAGGCCGGTTGGCCCACCACCGATGATCACCAAATCATAGAAGCTGCGCTCGCCTTGGATCCTAAGCCCCAGCAGCTGAGCGATCTCGGCATTCGACGGTTCAATGAGCTCCTGCCCGTCAGGAAAGACGACCAACGGAATGATGAGTTTGCCCTCCGATGCATCCTCAACTCGGCGGCGACCATCCTCGTCCTCTTCGACGTTGATCGAACGAAAAGGAATGCGTTGATCCTGGAGAAATTGCTTGGTCCGCTTGCAGTCTGGACACCAGTTTGCTCCGTAAACCTCCACCATGTCAAGGTTGTGTCGTGTTGAGTCCTCCGACGCAGCGTCCACATTCTTTCCTCCGCTCTCCATCGCTACCTCCTTGGTGTTTACCATCTAACCCGTTGCAACGAGCACCTATTCCTCACGACCTCCACTGCCCATGCGGTACCCAATCGAGCGAGTGACTACCTCGCACAAAACGCCCAGGCCCGAGGGTACCAGACGACACCACTATCCCAGACACCAACGCGAGAGCAAGCTAGCACCGTATCATCCCTTCGCGCACACTGGGAGCTCGGCTTCACCGCATGAGCACCGCCGACCCATACTGCTCGATCAGCACATCGAGCTCTTGAAAACCACCGACGAGATCGAGAATCTGTTGATACAGCTCAGTGGAGACCACAAGGTCCGTGGGGATAGAGGGCGGCTGCACCGTCTCCTCTGGATCAGACAGAGATCCAAAGGATGCCAGGCGGTCCGCTTGGTACGAGGAGAGAGCAACAACCGCATCGCTAAGCTCGATCATCCCGGTGAAGAACTGATGCTCATGGAGAAGTTCGGCGTTGAGCGCGAGCGCTAACAACGCACAGAAGTTGACCTGCGAAAGGATAGCACCGGCCGTCGACACCGCCTCCTGTTGTGTGCCTGGCTCCGTAGACATACCCTCGAGCAGCGTGGCGGCGAGCTGGCGAGCCGAGCGTGCGCTGACCGAAAGCACGCGTAACTCCTCCACGCCAGCGGCGTCACTCTCGTCAACCAGCGATATGTCGAAGGCGCGTAGAACGCCGCCGGCGTACGCTCCCTGGGTCCGTACCATCGAGGCGAGTGCCCCCGGTAAAAGCCGGCGACGCCACGTTGGCCACAGCAAAAAGACAGCGATCGCCACTACCCCTCCCAAAGCCGTCGCCACTGCACGCTCTTGGGCAGTCGTACCTACTGGTGAACCAATCATCGCAAACATCGCTACCACATCAGAGGTCAAAAAGATGCTATAGAGAAAATAGTTTGCCCGGTAAGTTGCATAGGTTCCCCACGTCAACAACACAATCACCACGATGAGGATCCCGTGGCTCGGCACTACCAGTGCCGCCAATTCTGTCACCGCAACCGCCCCAATAAGCGTTCCGCCGAGGCGAGCCAAGCCACGCTGTACCGTTCCGCTAAAATCCCCCTGGAGGACAACGGCAGCCGTCATGGGGACCCAGTAGCCATTTCGCAGCGAGAAGGCGTGGGCAAGGTAGGTGCCAACGACAAGCACGAGAACCAAACGACCCGCATGAAAGAGCAGCTCCGAATCCGAGGTGAGGATCTTGCGAAACCCACGCAACCTGCGTCGCACCGACTCATCGAGAGCGCCTTGACCTCGATTCAACCCTGGCAACACCACATGCGGACTCGCATCACTGACCTGGCCCACCAAGTCCATAGCCCGCTGCAATTGGCGCGCAATCAGTCCGAGAAGAGGTTTCGAGTCATCAACATCGGGGATCTCTAGTTGTGGCAAAGCCGCAACGAAGCTACGACGCCGACGACTCCAAAGATGCACCTTAGCACGAAGGGAGGTCGACAAACTGAGTTGATCACCGATGACCCCTAGTATCGCGGCACTCTGGCGGAGAAACTCCACGGCCCACCGGTTCTCTTCGCCATTGCCGCGTGATTCGAAAACCAGCGCGCTCAGCGATAGACGGATGTCTTGGGCGAGCTGGAAGAGCTCCTTCAGCGCCACAATGGCCGAGGGATCGCCCAGTGGATTAGGGTCGCCCAACCAATCCGCTCCAGAGGTCAGCTGATCTGCCGGTGGCGCCGTTTGGGGCATCGATCTCGCGTAGCTGGCCAGTCGACGGTAGACCTCACCGACCGAAGCCATCTCACCATCGAGCCTTCGTGTTGGCCAGGTGAGAAGAAGGAGGATGATTTGGAAAAGGGCACCACCCAAGACCCAAAACGCCTGTACAATCGAACTCTGGACCCCCATACCGAGCGCGCTGAAGACCACTAAAACCTCTACGGCCTGCATGGCCGCCATCGACATACCTGGTCCAAAAGCGCCAGCAAGCCCGCCCAGCAAGCCCCAGATGGCCAAGACGATAAGCAAGACAACGAGGTGAGGTGCTGCGATCGCGCCGACGAAGGCGGAGATAGTCACACCGATGCTCGCGAGCAGCATATTCCGGAGTGTGCTCCGGTAGCGGCCCTCAAAGGAGACGAACCCAACGACGAGCGCACCCACAGCAGCGCTCACCCCATCGCCGACAAAGCCAGTTGCGACGCCGATAATCAACGGAGGTAGCATACCCAGTGCGCAGCGCAACCCGACAGAGACTGCCATGCCAGAACGCTCGATGCTCGCAACATCATCGAGTAGCGCGCGCCATGGTCCATTCTTCATGCGCTCTCGACTCGTCATACCAACTTTCCCATCGACGCAGCCAGACCCACCGCCACAGCTCTGGCAACCTGTAGTGTTGCAACCAGACTAACGGCCAATTTTTGACCCTCAACAGCCCAAGCACCTACCTGTCAGAACAACTGCGCTCACTAGAGTCTCCGTGCCTCGACCGGCGAAATGATCGCGGTCACACACCTCAGTTCGTAGGCAACCGCGTCATAGTCACACGAAAAAGCCTGCGCGGCAACTCACCCTCGATAAACTCGACAACCTCGTCGATACGGAACCCTTCGGCAAGGCTGGTGACGAGATCTCGATCGAAGAAATGCACGACAAAACCACCATTCTCATAGCGATTTTCGCCATGATCGACCCCGACGCCGTAATGAGCATCACCCGTGTGGCGCACCGTGTAGATCACCACCCCACCAGGTCGGAGTACTCTCGCGACCTCTCGGCTGAGTGCCACCAACTCTGCATTCGTGAGCGCCATATTAAAAAGCATGTGGGAGTAGCAGGCATCGAAGAGGGCGTCCGCAAATGGTAAGGGATCGCGTACATCGTAAAGAACGGTCTGGAGTTGTGCGCCAAAATGTGCACCTCGTGATCGGATCTCTGTCAATCCTTCCTTCACGTAATCGAGTGCGGTGACGCTAAGACCAGCCTCTAGCATCGGGATGGTATCTCGACCCTGTCCAGCACCAAGTTCAAGCACGTTGCGAAGGCCCGAACGCGCAAAAAGCTCGATAGCATAGCCACCTGGCTCACTAGCTGACGATCCATACATCGTCGGATGTTCGCTGTAGGTCCTTTCCCAGTGCCTCTGTTGCTCCTGCCCCAGGTCTCGGTCCATCTCGTCTCCTATACCAGTCCCACTGTATCGAGGCGAGTCTACCACTTCCTCGCCGCGCGGTAATTGCCGCCGATGCGTGACCGTATTGTGTCCAATCCCCTCAGGGGTCCGTGGTTCCCGGATGCAGGCTTTGTAGCAAGATGGGCGTGACATAGCTAATCGACTCGATCCAGCAGCCACACCCAACCGGTCAGAGCCCCAACAGGCCACGGCGTGATTGGAGACTGGAATGCCCGACTACAACAGTCTGTGAGGTAGCCTATCCCGACTACGCCAGCGCTATAATCGCCGTAACGAGATCCGAGGAGAATCGAATGGACAATCCTGAGACACCACCAACTCCTGACCATAGCAGTCAAGAATCGCATGGACTTCCAAGGTTTGAAGGATCGCCCGAGGCCAATTTGGGCTTCCAGGTTCCTTCGATCTCCTTCATGCAGGCGTATCTCAGGATGTGGCGACTCTATACCAACTTCCGCATCCGCTCGACACGAGGCGAGTACTGGAAGGCGTATCTCGTCGGCGCCGTCATTGGATTCGTACTGTTGGCCGCCTTCATCGTAACACACAACCCTCTCTTCTTTATCCTGTATTACGTCTACGGAATCGCGCTCCTTATTCCATCTATTGGTATCACCCTTCGGCGCCTCCATGATACCGACCACAGTGGAGGATGGATCTTTGTGGGGTTCATACCCCTCGTTGGCACCATCATTCTCCTGGTCTTTCTGACACAACGTTCCACCCCTGGGTCCAACCGTTATGGACCGCCAGTAACCTCTCTACCATAACTCCCGCCTCCCACTAGAACCGCGAGCCAAAACCAGAGCGCGCGCCAATGGAGTGGCAAGCATATCGAAACTATGGTGATTCTCCACGAGACCGTAGCGGTGGAACTATCGTGGCGTTGGAATGGCCCATATCTTGGGTCATCCCCGCAGACGCCGACCTCGTCACCGCTAATCTTGTCGTTCTACCAGGGCCGTCCATCCCCGCTTTTGCTCGCTGGGTCTAGGGGTCTGCTGAAATACCCCTACTCGCACAGCCAGAGGGTGGGCCGTGGTCTCCCATCGGCCCCGCCGGTTCCCGGTTCCTTGCTTTGTCCTCCTTCCTTACCTCTCCCTTTGGAGGGGTAAGGGAGGAGGGGAGG
>NZ_DAHVNP010000051.1 GCF_027319265.1 Ferrimicrobium sp.
CCAGGGCAACACCCGCAACTGGGACCCTGTTGTCTCCACCTCATTGGTTCCAGTGAATTCCGAGCCCAAAGCGTCGGCGGTGAGCTGATACCGACTAGGGTCTACAACATCCCCTCCCAGCAAGTACTCTGACGGGTTCCGATCGCGATGCCAATGCTGGGCTCAATATCCGTGACTGGTCGGCTACCAGTCCTGGTCTAGTTGAGGCCAGTGCCCTGTTCGTTCCCGGGCCCTTATCGGGTACAGGCGACAGTTCAGATGATGGGTTGACTCATCACCTGGAGAGAGGATGTAAGACCAGTAACAATGCTGGCCGTACTCGGAGAGGCAAGAACAACTCTTGGACAAGTGAGCATGAGAACCTTGTAAAGGGTGCGTCATTATGAGTGAACTCACTATTAGTCACTCAGGTGCAACGGTCACTCTAGAATCAACCTCGACACCTGAATTCCCGAACTTCGAGCATGAGAACCGTCTGCTGAGTTCCTAAAGCCCGTGGGAATGGGACCGATTCATGCCCTCTTGCGAGGACCCACTTAGTCATCGTCGATGATTGGGGGGGGTCTCGCCGACCTTACCGATCGAACCACTGGGTTCCACCGAGATCTTGGCTACCTTCGATGACCGAGGGGAGAACGGTTCAATCATCTGCTCACAGTTATCCCTCTCGGCACGGGAAGAGAGCTTTGAGGAAAGCACCGTGGCTGGGGCCATCATGGATCGTATGATTCATACCGCAATTCCCGTCGAAGGCAAGGGAGCATCTATGCACAAACAGCCGCGCCAAAGCAACCGCGCCAAAGCAACGGAGCCAAAGAAAGGAGGCGAGCGGACCAACAGATCCTGGTCCAGCGGTACCAAATCCACGACGGTAGCGAACTCTGAGACTGGGTCGTCCCTCCTGGCAGGCCTGGTCGACACCACGAGACGCCATCGCCGTGGAGGAGCCGCAATGATCGCATAACCGGCCTTAACGAGGGCTTTCTCGTACCCATGCGCCTGGAAACCCCGTCGATACGTTCGCCGTCAAGGACATCGACAAATCCCTCTCATTTTGCCTCTCGTGCACCCCACGCAGGCAGACTAGCCACATCCCCGCGTAACGGTTCCCCTTGTAGGGCGCCACCGAACCCTTGGCCAAGGACGTCAATCTTGCCTGCTGACACAAGCCCGATGAGCAACCGTCTTAGACGGATCCTATCTCATGCTGTTGGGAGTCTGGAGGCGATGCGTTCGGCAAGCACGTCCATACGTCGACGCCCAAGTGGGCCAGGTCGAAGTAAGAGTTGGGGCAGCACGGCCCGCCAACACACCACCACACCACGCACCATCCAGGGTCGATGATCAAACCAGCCAACGGTGGCGTCGACAAAACAGAGCGCTGGCCGCACCACCGCTTCACCGAGTAGATCGGCACAGGCCCGTTGCACCGCCTCGACCTGCCAGGTCATGGCGTCGACCAGTCTGGTCTCGTCCCGCCCACCGACGATGAGTCGTTGATCTCGCATGAAGAGGCCACCCTTGTCTACGAACTCAAGACGTTTGCCTGTTCGGACCTTCGTATCGATCACCCACACCCCGGATGACGTCACAACGATATGGTCGATGTTGCTACGACTCCTTGGCTTATGGCGGTCGTTGAGGACGATGATCCCCGGAATCGCGTCAAGCACATCACCGACTTTACCCTCGCCAACGGCACCGGTTGCCCAGACCTGAACATGCGAAGGTGCAGCTCGTATCTGCGCTTTTGGCGTCACGGCAGCGACAAGCCGTCCCGCCAGTGGGTGTTTGGCTTTGATCTGTGTTCGCCACTCTCGGTCAGCAGTGACGCGTGCCTCTTCCTGTCGCTGGTGGCGAACAGATCTTCTCTCTGCCTCCCGGGAGACTGATCGACCAGCCACCCCAGGATCAACTACCGGCACCGAAGGTTCCGCTAAAGCAGGCTCCGATGCCAACCCGGTGTCCGCCCTGGAATCGAGGCACGATCGACACGTCACCTTCTTTGCCACGGCATCCCATCCCGCACGCTCCCCCGCAGCCACGCTATTACCACAGGACACACAGGTGTCCGGCCTCCGCAGGACAAGTTCCCTCATGGCGACAATATCGGCGTAACGTCACTTTGACTGAAGATCATCCGCAGGGATTGGCACGATGAATCGGTTCAGCTGATACCCTTCGAGTCATAGGAAGGTCAGTGACCTCCGTGTCGAGATGATCAAAACTGATCAGATCGACTGGCTGGCGCAGTTCTATGGACGCGGCCCGGTACGCATCGGGCTCATCCATCTTCCGTTATCCCGAGCGTTCCCAAGTGCAACGTCGTAGCGCCTCGTTGGCGGAGACCAGCGACTCTAGAGACTGGGTTGCCTCGACGTGGGCAGATCATCTCTCACCCTTGGCCGGGTAACAGGGCTCTGTGCCGTGTAGCCGATCTCAGCTATCTCACCGATCTCACCAGCGAATCCGCGAGCCACGACGTTCATGTCGCGGGGTATCGCTCACCAAGTGCGGCACTGGACCCCGCATGCCCAGTCCATCCTCGTGGGGAGAGGAACGCACCTCTCCGATCGAGCTAATGCCCAAAGAGTTTTGATCCAGCTGCAGGAGATCTACCCGACACCAGCGAGACTGGTAGGCATGGCTCCTCAATACATCTTCTCGATGCGCGACATCGGTCGCTTCTATCCACCTGACAAGGAAGTCCTCAAAGGGATCAACCTGTCCTTCTACCCAGGTGCGAAAATCGGCGTGATCGGGGCAAACGGATCGGGTAAATCATCCCTCCTGCGTATTATGGCGGGTCTCGATGACGGTTTTAGCGGTGAAGCTCGCCTCACCCCTGGGTTCACAGTGGGCTATCTGCCACAGGAGCCCCAACTCGATCCAACCAAGGATGTCATCGGTAACGTCGCCGACGGCCTGGCCGAACAACGCGACCTGTTGACCAGGTTCAACGAGGTCTGTGAGGCCTTTAGCTCTCCTGATGCCGACTTTGATGCCCTCCTTGCGGAACAGTCAGACCTCCAAACTCGGATCGATGCCATCAACGGTTGGGACCTTGATCGCACGCTTGAGGTGGCGATGGACGCCCTTCGCCTCCCTCCTTCTGACGCCGATGTGACCACGCTCTCTGGAGGCGAACGTCGCCGAGTCGCACTATGCCGATTGCTCCTTGCCAAACCTGACCTTCTGCTCCTGGATGAGCCAACGAACCATCTTGATGCGGAATCGGTAGCATGGCTCGAGCGCACGCTACACGACTACGCCGGCACGGTAGTCGCCATCACCCACGACCGATACTTCCTCGACAACGTAGCCTCATGGATCCTCGAACTGGATCGCGGCAGAGGCATGCCTTGGGAAGGGAACTACTCCTCGTGGCTCGAACAAAAGCAGGCTCGCCTTGCCACCGAGGAGAAGGCAGACCGGGCGCGCCAAGCAGCGCTCGCTCGCGAACTCGAATGGATCCGGATGTCGCCAAGAGCCAGACAGAGCAAGGGTAAGGCTCGGCTCAACGCCTTCAATGAATTGGTGGCGGAGTCCGAGGCAGCCGACCAACGAGGCGACTCTTTGGAGATCGCCATTCCACCAGGACCTCGTCTCGGTGATGTGGTGGTCAATGCAGCGAGCCTTACAAAGGGGTTTGGCGATCGACTACTCATCGAGGACCTGAGCTTCTTGCTTCCCCCGGGAGGTATCGTGGGTGTCATCGGACCCAATGGTGCTGGTAAGACCACCCTGTTCAAGATGATCGTTGGCCAAGACAAGCCCGATGGGGGCTCCATTGAGGTCGGAGGTACGGTCCATTTCACCTATCTCGACCAGTCACGCGACAGTTTGGACGCAACCACTACCGTCTACGACGAGATCACGGGTGGCGTTGAAAGAATTGTCGTCGGGCACAGAGAGATCCATGCTCGAGCGTATGTATCGAGCTTTGGCTTTAAGGGAAGTGCACAACAAAAGAAGATTGGAGAGATCTCGGGCGGAGAACGCAACCGAGTCCAACTCGCAAAGGTGCTACGAAGTGGTGGTAATGTGCTCCTCCTCGACGAGCCAACGAATGACCTCGATGTCGACACACTCCGGGCGTTGGAGGATGGGCTGCTCAGTTTTCCCGGATGCATCGTGGTGATCAGTCACGATCGTTGGTTTCTCGACCGGGTCGCCACCCACATCATCGCCTTCGAGGGAGAGGCGGAAGTCCGCTGGTTTGAGGGCAACTTCTCAGACTACGAAGTCGACCGCCATCGAAGGCTAGGCACCGACGCTGATAAGCCCCATCGGATGAAATATAAGCCACTCACCCGCTAGGCAAACGAGCAGACCAACCCGCTAGATCGCGATCACTCCAGGCTCACGATGCCCTAGAGCTCCGGTCCACAATGATCACGAGGCGCTGGTGCTCCGCCAGTACGACAAGATGCCTCCTCCCGTTCCTTGTCCGACAGCACTATTGCTTCTGGTGAGAGAGACACCTCATGGGTATCTCGTCAGGTTCTGGGCGCAAACGACTCCCAACACCCATGGCCGTTGGATCCTCACGAAAGGGATGGCCGAATCAGGCCAGTCTCATAGGCGATCACGACGAGCTGGGCTCGATCGCGTACCGCGAGCTTTGACATGATATGGCTTACATGGGTTTTCGCCGTCAGCGGGCTGAGGTAGAGTTTCTCGGCAATCTCGGTATTGCTGAGCCCAGAACCAACCAACACAAGCACTTCTCGTTCCCGATCGCTCAAGATATCGAGTGCAGCCTGACTCGTGGGTGCAGGGGTACTTCTACTTGCGATAGTGGCGATCAGTGATCTCGTAACACTCGGGGAGAGTAGCGCTTCGCCCCGGTGGACGACTCGAACCGCATTGATAAGTTCAGAGGGTTCGCTATCTTTGACAAGGAAGCCACTGGCACCATTGCGAATTGCTTCCAGAATGTATTCGTCCTCCGCGAAGGTTGTCAGCACAATGATGCGGGTCTTGGCGAGGTCCGGGTCGCCTGCAATGATTTTTGTCGCTGCGAGCCCATCCAAGGTCGGCATTCGAATATCCATTAGGACCACGTCGATGGGCTGTGCACGCAACAGAGCGATCGCGGTGGCGCCTTCAGCCGCCTCCGCAGCCACCTCAATATCGTCGGCCGACTCAAGAAGTACTCTCAGCCCAGCGCGAATAAGCGCCTGATCATCAACGAGTAATAGGCGAATCATCGGCGACTGTCAGCGTCGCTGGCACCAGAATGCCCGGTATCGCTCAGCGTAAAGGTCGGCTGATCATCCCGGTTTCTCTCTGTATGCAGCGGCAAAACCGCCTCGATCCGAAAACCTCCATCCGCAAGAGGGGATGCAGTGAAGGTACCAGAGAGTGATCGCACCCGTTCCTGAATGCCGACAAGACCGGTGCCGGCTCCTTCCCGGAAGGTAGAGCTCGGACTCGTCGTGGTGTTGTGCACGTCGATCATTAACGAAGTAGGCGTGTAGGCAAGCGTCACGATGGTGGTCGGGTTTTCGGCATGCCGGACCACATTGGTCAGCGCCTCTTGGACAATACGGAAACTCGCCAGCGCAACCGCAGTTGGAAGCTCAGTGGCTTCGCCCTCAACCACCAACGAAGTGGGTACGCCTGCCTGATTCCAGTCCTTGACAAGCCTCCGGATCGCCGACAGATCGGGGACAATTTCGCCGTGATCTTCGTCTTGCCCTGGGGGTCGCATAATCGCCAAGATGGATCTGAGTTCGTGCAGGCCCGTCTTGGACGCTGAGCGAATCTCGGCAATCGCTTCTGAGGCTCGGCTTGGATCACTGTCGAGAAGGAGTTGAGCGGCGCTGGCTTGGATGTTGATCATCGCCATTGTGTGGGCGACGACATCATGAAGCTCACGGGCGATACGCATGCGCTCTCGGTTGATAATCAGGTGGATCTCCTCCTCGCGCGCTCGTTCGGCATCAAGCTGGCGTGCCCGAGCTTCGTCTCGCCACAGGTGTCGTGCCGAGACGACGCTGCCAAGCGCGAATGCGGCGACCATCTCGGGCCACATGGTCAGTCCAGGACCACCGATGAACCCGAATGGCCCCAAAAAGCCGTTGGCGACCCAGAGCGCGATGGTCCCGATCAACCCAAGGAGAGCCGCCTTGCGCCAGCTGTGTTCCTGGGCCACCCAAAACCCGGCCACGAGGATAGGAACGAGAGTCGCTCCGTTCAGCTGCCCAAGCACCGACCACCCGATAGCGGCGACGATAGTAACGAAGAAGACGGCCGTAGAGTGCCGACGCACAAAGAGAAGAGACATAGCCGCTGCGAGTGGAATCGCAAAGGCAACAAGTGGTGGTTGCGTAACAAGATGGAGGCCGGCATAATGATTCTGCGGATGAGCCTCAAACCAGGCCCCAACGAGCGCAAGGATGGCGACGAACCCGGTGCCAATGGGAATGGACCAGAGGCGTGATTGTCGTAGTTTGAAGAAAGTATTCATTGCTTATCTAGCGTAGGCCGCCAATTCGTCTGTCTACTACCACTGACGATGGTCCCTCACCTACTCCCTGAGGAGTACGAGAGAGCTCCACCTGGAGGACCGAGAATCGCATCTCATGGGTCATGACCGATGAGAGCGCTTGCCAATAGGTTATTGCCCAGCGATGCAGTGGGCATTTGCACAAACCCGAAGGAGGGGAAGTCGATGACGATAGTGGCGAATCGCGAGCAGGTAAGTAGTCCCATCAAGATGAGGATCTTTGCCGTTCATAATGCAGTATTGGCGGCAGTTCTTGTGTGGGTGGTCGAGGTACATGTACTTGGAATCCACCTTGGAATCCGCTTCGGTACCGGGACCGCAACGACACTAGGTCTTGCTCAAATAATCGGCGTCAGCCTGATGGTTTCGCTAGCAGGGTGGGCGCTGCTCTCCTTCATGGAGCGAAGGGTATCTCGTGCAGCTACCCTCTGGACGCTGATCGCAGTGGGAGTGGTGCTGGCCTCTCTCGCTCTTCCACTGACGGCAACCACATCTACCACGGCAATGATTGGATTGATTGTGATGCATCTTCTGGTTGGTGCTGGGTCCATCCCATTCATGTACCGCTCAAGTGCAACAAGGTCAGCACGTACCGCATGAGCATCGCTGCGTCACTCTGACGCGACCGGTGCACCGCAACGGCACCAAGTTGTTGTAGACGACGAGCCCTTCGAATGGAAGATCATCAGACTCAGGCATGGTCTGATATCCTCATTCGAAGGGCTCGTCCTTGTGCCGAATGGTCACCGATCGTTCCCGATACGGCATGCTTGACAAAGCATTCTGCTTTGAGAGGCCACACCCCTACCACCTCGGACAGCCAGCCCGCGTCATACATCGTGACCACATAATACATCGTGACCACGGCTCGCGGAGTCGAAACCGCACGAGGGGCGACAGCTCCATCCATCGCACAATCGACCAAGAGGTTCCCATCATCGACTCGCGAGCGGAAAACCGACCGCTATCTGAACCAAACGAACACCCATCAATTCGGGTGCCGCCACTCTCCACATCTGGGTGCACCGCTCTCTGCGGCTAGGAGGTTCCACTACGCGGTGGCCTGTTATCTCCCGCGATCAGAGCGCTCGTTCCCTGGCCATTCCACCTGAACTCGTTTGTCCGCGATGGCATACTGGACGCACCGAGTCTGTCCGTCTCCCCACCCTGGTACCGCCATGAGCGTCGATCCAGCGCCCGCAGCGGTCCGACAGATGCAGATCACCGATCTCGTCAGTCGTATATCCGCCACGAGCCTGGCCGGTTCTTGACCACTAACGTGGTCATCTGATTCGTCGAATGCGCCGATCAAACTGAATCCCTTGTGCCTGGCACCGCCCAAGTTCCACGCGCTGTGCGGAGCATCATCCCGAGAAAACGAATGACGATCGACGCCGCGAGTCCCGCCCAAATACCTCCCAATCCCCAGCCATATCCCAACGCAATCAGCGTCAATGGTACATAGACGCCAATCGTTGCAATGAGCGTGATCGTGCGTAAGAAACCAACATCACCGGCTCCGACAAGAACTCCATCCAGCGCAAAGACCACGCCCGCTACTGGTTGTAGTGCCACCAGCCACGGCCACAGCACCTGGATCTGTTGGCGGACCGGTGACGACGAGGTAAAGGCCAAAGGGACGAGCCACCAACCAGGGATCAGCACGATGGCTAAGGCAATTCCAGCGTAGGCACCATAGCGAGCGACTTGCCAGGCCAATCGTCGCGCTTCACGGGTATCATCTCTCCCCAGCGCGGCGCCTACCAACGACTGGGCCGCGATGGCGAACGAATCAAGAAGCAGTGTGGTCAACACCCAGCACTCCAACCCGACCTGAAAGGCGCCGAGCCTTGCAGTCCCCATCCGAGCAGCCACGCTCACCGCGACAAGGGCCGCCACCTGAAAGCCGACGGCGCGAATGAAGAGATCACCTCCGGTGCGCAGCTGCGCTTTCACGACGTTCATGCGTGGAGACCAGGGGCGTCGCTCAGTTCGAAGCACCAAAAGAAAGAGTACCCCGCCGATGACTTGCGCACCTAGATTCGCAATCGCAGAGCCAACGAGACCAAACCTCAGCGGATAGACGAGCACCGGAGAAGCCACCGCTGAGATAACGTTCGCCAGCACCACAATCTGGACAGGACGACGCGTCTCCTGTACTCCCCGCATCCATCCATTACCGGCCAACACGACAAGCATCCCAGGCACCCCAACGGCCGCTACGCGGAACCAGGTCACTGCGGCCCGGGCAGTGGGGCCGGCTCCACCAGCAAGTAATCGAATGAGTGGTCCGGCGAAGAGCTCACCGATCCCAACGGCGACGATACCCAGAACGAGAGCCAAGAACGTAGCCGCGATCCCCTCATCAATCGCATCACCACGACGACCGGCTCCGAACCAACGAGCTGCACGTCCCGTGGTTCCATAGTCCAAAAAGACGCCAAGCATGGCGACCAACGACACAAGTGTCCCCCCGATACCCAGAGCCCCTAGTGGCACAGCACCAAGATGGCCCACCACCGCAGTGTCCACAAGCACGAAGCAAGGTTCAGCAGCGAGAACAACGAAAGCCGAGGCGGCAAGACGCCACATCGATCCAGAGATCGCCTCTGGTTGGTTCTTATCGGGGCCCATATTCGCGAATCTAACGGGGGCTACCTCCGGTCCAGTGCGAAGGCATTCCGTTCCGTGCATCTTTGCCAAGACGACTCACGGAGATTTGCCGTCCACTTGCTGCTTGACCCAGCCTCGTTTGACTCGTTACCAAGCCAAAACCCGAGATGATTCAGTCTGGCGGACCTGCAGACCTCAGCCTCATCGTCTGGATTTTGGCGAGGTCACAACGGCAGCGGACTTCGGGTATACCGTCGGTTGGTTTGCAAAGCCGTTCCTGTTCCCACCTTCTCAAGGTCTGCAAGGCAACCCCAAATGAGCCTTGGCAGTCCTACTGACGGTGCATCGTTCCCGTTACCACTCATTTGCATCCGGTCTATTGGGGGAGGCCGCTACCGGTGCGAGCACCGCGAGGGGCGGCACCTCGCTGTGTCGGCCTTATCTCCATCGACACGGCCGACGAGGTCCAGCGTCTCGGCGATTGGATCGCAAACTCGTAGCTGCCGCGAGGGGCGAGCCTGGCTAGCGTAGATCGAACCGGTCCAGATTCATCACCTTGTCCCAGGCGGCCACGAAGTCACCTACGAACTTCTCCTTCGCATCGTCGCTCGCATAGACCTCTGCAATCGCTCTAAGTTGTGAGTTCGAGCCAAAGACCAGGTCCACCGCCGTGGCAGTCCATCTCGGCTCCCCCGTCGCCCGATCATGCCCTTCATAGACCTGGTCCATTGTCGTCGATGGTTGCCACTCGGTGGCCATGTCTAACAGGTTGACAAAGAAATCATTACTCAACACCTCAGGCCTCGTCGTGAAGACGCCATGTGGTGCGTTTGCAAAATTGGTGTTCAGAACCCGCATGCCGCCGACCAACACGGTCATCTCTGTTGCGGTCAAGGTCAACAGATCGGCCCGCTCTACCAGTAGATGCTCAGCAGGGAGCTTCTGATCAGCGAGTAGAAAGTTGCGAAATCCATCAAAACGTGGCTCGAGAACCGCGAATGACTCGACGTCAGTTTGCTCATCAGTGGCATCCGCACGACCCGGGGTGAACGGAACCATACATTCGACCCCAGCACTCCTTGCCGCCTGTTCGATGCCCACACATCCACCCAAAACGATCAGGTCAGCAAGGGAGATGCGCGTGGTCCCCGCCTGGGTGGCGTGAAAGTCACGTTGAATGTCCTCCAACGTCGCCAACACGTGAGCTAGTTCTGGAGGGTTGTTGACCTGCCAATCCTTCTGTGGTGCCAACCTGATACGAGCCCCATTGGCACCGCCTCGCTTATCAGTCCCACGGAATGTGGAGGCTGCCGCCCACGCGGTGGTCACCAACTGCGAGACCGAAAGACCGGATGCGCTTAGCATGGCCTTCAGCGTAGCAATCTCTTCGGCATTGACCAATGGGTCTTTTGGCATCGGAATTGGATCCTGCCAAATCTGGGTTTGTGCCGGCACCAAGGGACCAATGTAGCGAGTGACAGGCCCCATATCTCGATGAATCAGCTTAAACCAAGCCCTCGCAAATGCATCGGCGAACTCATCGGGATGCTCATAAAACCGTCTTGCTATCGGTTCATAGATCGGGTCCACCTTGAGTGCGATATCGGTCGTCAACATCACCGGGAAATGACGCTTGGAGGGATCATGGGCATCGGGTACCGCATCGCTGGCACCAGGATCCTTGGGGATCCACTGTTGAGCGCCGGAGGGACTCCGTGACAACTCCCAGTCATAGCGAAAAAGGTTGCCAAAGAAACCGTTGTCCCAATGCACCGGATCGTCGGTCCAAGCGCCCTCCAAGCCACTCGTCCATGCATCGGCACCCTTCCCAGTTCCGTAGAGGTTTCGCCAGCCAAGGCCTTGCTGCTCCAGCGGGGCGCCCTCTGGCTCGGGCCCGATATAGCGCTCTGCGTTCGGAACCGCGCCGTGGGTCTTGCCAAAGGTGTGACCACCCGCCACCAGTGCTACCGTCTCAACATCATCCATGGCCATACGAGCGAAGGTCTCTCGGATATCCTGGGCAGCAGCAAGTGGGTTTGGATCGCCGTTTGGACCCTCCGGGTTCACGTAGATCAACCCCATCTGTGCCGCCCCGAAGGGGTTGGCAAGCTCACGATCGTTGCTATAGCGATCGTCTCCGAGCCAAGTCTCCTCTGGGCCCCAATATGCATCCTCCTCTGGGCCCCAGATATCTTCGCGACCAAAGCCAAATCCGAACGTGCGGAATCCCATTGACTCAAGCGCGCAGTTGCCCGCAAAAACGATGAGATCCGCCCATGAAACCTTCTTCCCATACTTCTGTTTGATCGGCCAGAGCAAGCGACGAGCCTTATCGAGACTGGCGTTATCCGGCCAGCTATTGATTGGAGCAAATCGCTGGTTACCGGTCCCTGCACCACCACGTCCATCGGAGATTCGATACGTTCCCGCATCATGCCACGCCATGCGCACAAAGAGTGGCCCATAATGACCCCAGTCAGCCGGCCACCATGGTTGTGAATCGGCCATCACCGCAACGATATCACGTTGAAGCGCCTCCACATCGAGATCCTTCAATGCATTACGATACGTAAAGTCGGCACCTAAGGGACTCACCGAACGTGCATGCTGCTCGAGAACTCTTAGATTCAATTGGTTAGGCCACCAATCCTGATTCGACCGACTACCAATCGCGGTTGCGGTAGGTAGGACTGGGCACTGCCCTTGATGTTCCAAATCTGCCATGACTATCCTCTCTTATTTACTTGTCTGTGGGTTTACTTGTCTGTGGGGGAAACCGCTACTGGTGCCGCTTCGCTGTCGAAACCCTCACTATGGTCTGTGGTGACGGCACAACTTTGAGTAGGGCGCCTCGGCTTCATCGAAGCGTGAGCGCTGCCTTCAAGAGGCTTGCCGCTGCGAACGCCAGTCCCTCTCTCGTCTGGATCGTGATCACTGGCCAGCGTGGTGGCACCGGTGGTCTGTGTTCTACCCCTCGTCGATGGCCAGCTCCATTCTCTAGGCCAGCCTGGTCTCGACAGAGGTCGCAAGTGAATGAAGCCTAAATTGAGACAAGCCCTCCGCGGGATTCGTCTCAATCCGCCGAACCACGAAGTCTGTCGACTTGCTCTCGCCGGAAGAACGAACGAGTCTTCTGTCCGCGGGGACACCACGGGCCACAAGGCAGCTGATGGTCCAACCACATTCGCATCGCCACTCTCGCAAGTCACCAATCTTGCCTCCACGTCATCCAACTATACCACCTATGTTTTTGGAGTATCACTATTTTTAGAATTCTTCTAATTTTTGCTTTCACGCACTCCCCAGCGGTCGAAGGGCCAATCACTGCGGTATGTCCCTGACGGCCACCATCGACTCCCATCGGCGTCTCGGCGGATGCACTCATTCACGCCTGCTACCAACAACTGTCAGTCAACACCGGGTCATCGGCGTTTCGTCTGCCCAACAACCGGCAGCTGACCACACGGCACCCAGAGCTCACTTGGCTCGCCCCTGAGCACTCTCCCCCACGCGCGTAGAAGCTGTCCCTACAGAGTTCCCATCGCGTGCAAAGCGCTACACCACCGAGTCGAAAGGAGGCAGAACTATCGCACCACGACCCAACGCTTGCTCATCCAGCCAATTACGCAGCCGTGTTCCCGCAGACCACCAATCTGCAAAGGATGCACGATCGTCACCTGGTAGGGTCTCAACCATGCGACAGGCACAGGCACTCGCGAGACTCATCAAAGGCGACTCCGTCTTCTTAACTGGTCCACCAGGGGCTGGTAAATCGTATGTGCTTCGCCAATTTGTGCATCTCGCTCGGCGTCGAGGGCTGACCGTGGCGGTCACTGCTTCGACCGGCATCGCTGCCACACAGATCGGTGGTGCAACCATCCATTCCTGGTCTGGCATCGGTATTCGAGATCAGCTCGCACCCAATGACCTTGCGAACCTTTCTTCGAAAGATCGCCTCGTCCGTAGGTACCTCACCACCGACGCACTCATCATCGATGAGATTTCGATGCTCTCCGGCAACTTCCTTACCATGCTCGACCAGCTCGCTCGGACGCTTCGCGGCACTGATGCACCGTTCGGAGGCCTGCAGATGGTTCTTGTCGGTGATATGTTCCAGCTCCCGCCGATCAATCGGGATTCGAGCGAGATCGATTTTGCCTTCCAGTCCGCAGCGTGGAGAGATCTCGACCCCCTCCCCTGCTATTTAACAGAACAACATCGACAATCCGGTGACGAACTCGCTGAGGTGCTCCATGCGATGAGGGATGGCTCGCTTGGTCAAACGCATCTTGCTATCCTCAACTCCCGCATCGGCATGGTCCCGAATGGCGATCATGAACCGACGCACCTCTACTCCCACAACGTAGATGTCGACGCCATGAATGCCCAGCGACTCGCTCGCATTGGCGGAGAGGTGCACACCTACACCATGGAGCTTCGTGGACCGCCAGCGATCGTCGAACCGATGCGCCGTGGCGTGCTTACCCCAGATGAGTTGGCCCTGAAGGTAGGCGCAGAGGTCATGTTTGTCGCGAACGATCAGAATCTCCGCTACGCCAACGGCTCGCTCGCTCGAGTGGTTGATCTCTCCGGCCCGTGGCCCATCGTCGAGCTAGCTGCTACTTCACGTCGCATGAGTGTCGAACCGCATGCATGGGTACTTGAGGAGGATGGAAGTACAAAAGCAGAGATCCGGCAACTGCCACTGCGTCTCGCCTGGGCGATCACGATTCATAAGAGCCAAGGCATGAGTCTCGACGCGGCAGAGATCGACCTCTCCCGATCTTTTACTCCAGGAATGGGTTATGTCGCCCTTTCACGGCTCCGAAGTCTCAGTGGTCTCTATCTCAAGGGTCTTAACACGATGGCGCTCCAACTCCATCCTGAGATCTTCGACTTCGATCGAGAACTCCGTCGACGCTCCGATCGGCTTGCAGAGGAGACGGACGACATCCTCATTGAGGAGGTCGTCACCGACGAGGCGGTTCCGGCCGTCGACACCACCCCACTCGATCTGAATCTCTTCACCCAGCTCAAAGCATGGCGTCGCGAGCAAGCCAGAACCGAAGGGGTGCCAGCGTATGTGATCGCCCCCGACATGACACTCGCTGACATCGCGACGAAGACACCACAAGACAGTAGCGATCTCCTTCGTATCAAAGGCATGGGGACTACTCGTGTCGCCCGCTATGGCGAAGCCATCATAGCGGTGATACAACGCTCCCTCAACCCGCCACCAACCCAGGATTCGCTCTTTGACTGAGGCCAACGACCTCCCCTAGCGACATGCTCCTTCCGTTCCATGAAGGCATCTTTGCACTCGGGCCTCTAGGGTGCTGCTATGTCAGAGTTCCAACATCCTCGACCCTCAGACGCCGCCGAAGACCTCGCCGCGTCAACCGCTGGCCCCATACTCTCCTCAAGCTTCCTCTCTATTGACCGCTTGTTCCTCAGCTTCTTCGAAGAGTACCGAGTACCCGGTCTGGCTTGGGGGATCGTGGATCGCAGCGGGCTCGTCCACCACGGCACCCATGGAGTCAAGAACGTTGTCAGTCAGCTCGCACCCGCCCACACCGATATCTTTCGCATCGCCTCCATGACCAAGAGCTTTACGGCACTGTGTGCCCTCCATCTTCGAGACCAAGGAAAGCTCACTCTTGCTGACCCCGTCATGCGCTGGCTCCCCGAACTCAACCTCCACACAGCATCATCTGATACGCACGCACCGATCACCATCGGTGATCTCCTCTCCATGTCGTCTGGGCTGGTGGAGGACGATCCGTGGGCTGATCGTCAATTAGCACTGAGTCAAGAGGCCTTCCTTGCGGTGTTGTCCAATGGGATCGGCCTTGACCTTGTACCCGCAACGGCCTTTGAGTACTCTAACCTCGGCTATGCCATCGTCGGAATGATCATCGAACGAGCAGCCGGAGTGCCCCTCTCTGCAGTCGCCACTGAGGCAATCTTCGACCCACTCAACATGGTCGCAACCACCTGGGACCTGTTGGCATCCGACCCGACTCGAGTGGTCTCGGGTCACAGCCTCTGTGACGGGCAGTGGCAGGTCGAACCGCTCTTGGGCGACGGAGCCTTTGGCCCCATGGGGGGCCTTGGGTCGACGATTGAAGATCTCGCAAGATGGGTCGCTCTCCACCTCAACGCATGGGTGGGCCCCCAGCAGTTGGCTCCATCAGTGAAGGGCTCCACCCTTCGCGAAATGGCCGATATCCACCGCGTCATGGTACAGCCCCGACTGACAGGCCCCGATCTCATCGCCCAAGGTTACGGCTACGGGTTGATGGTCGCGCACCATCGGCTACTTGGTCGAGTCGTTGGCCACAGCGGAGGACTACCCGGTTATGGTTCTCGCATGGAGTGGCTCCCGGAGTATGGAATCGGTATCGTTGCACTGGCGAACAGGACCTATACACCTTTGACCGATGTGGTTCGAAGAGGGTTGACCCTGCTCGTCGAGGAGGGTTTCGTGATCGCCACGACTCAGCAGCCTTCTCTAGAACTCCTACAGGTCTATGAAGCAGTCAATAACGCTTACCTAAATCCCGAACAACAGTCGTTGCTCCAGGAGGCAGCGCTCCCTACCTACTTGCTCGATCGAGACGACGAGCGGCGACCGCCAGACTTCCCGTCACTGCGCCAAACTTACGGACAACTCATCGCCGCCGACCCACTCATCCCAACGGGATCGCTCCGTGGACACTGGAGCTTGCGGTGTCAACACGGGATACTCAACGTCGAAGCCATGCTCGGTCCCACCACTCCTCATCGATTGCAGTTCCTGAAGATCAACGCAGACCGGACGTCCGATTGAGCCACGGAAACACAATCAGTCTCGCTCCGACCCATCGTGTCTTGACCATGCACCGTCGAATACCCCGCACCCTAGAAGGCAGACCTTCACGCCAAAAAGCTCTCATAGCTGTTTTGCAACCACACGCCGCTTGGTACTCCGGTACTCCGGTCAGAGGACGTCCTCCACCATGTGGCCACGAACACCCAGTGGTGTCATCGATGGCCCGACCCTACCGATGGCCCGACCCTACCGATGGCCTGACCCTATCGATGGCCCGATCGTGTCGCTCCTTGGTGACAAGTCACTGCAACTCCACCGTGTGCCAGGTCCGCGCACCAAGTCCGTGCATAGACGTACGCCAGCAGTGCTGGACCCAAAGGACGCTGACTACTCGAAGGTCAAGTCGATCTGGGTGCCAGCTAACGCTTTACTGACGGGACAAGTGCGCTTGGCATCCTCGGCGATTCGATGGAACTCGCTCTCATCGATACCTTTGGCTCCTCCGCCTACCGCAAGTTCAATGCGGGGAATTCGAAATCCGCCCTCTGGGTCAGGACCGAGATGAACCTTTGCTCCAATCGTTAAATGGATATCCTCTCCTCCAGCCTCCCCCAGCAGAGCTGAGAACTGCATCGCGAAACACGAGGTGTGCGCAGCGGCGATCAACTCCTCTGGGCTTGTCGTACCCTCGGCGTGATCGGCAGCTCGCTTCGGAAAGGAGACTTCGTAGGAGCCAACACCGGAGCTGGTGAGTGCCACCGTGCCCGTCCCTTGTTCCAGTGATCCACGCCAGGTTGTTTGTGCTTCTCGTATTGGCATATCGTCTCCTTCATCCACTCGCACACTACGACCTCATCTTATTCCGATGGTGTCGAGCGCCGACTCGCCGCTCGACACCATCCACACAAGACAAGCGACACATCGCCCCAATACCACGCTACCCATCTGCGTTATTGGGTAATAAACTGGACAATCAACAACGTCAAGAGCCAAACCGCAACAGACAAAACCGGCCGCACGCATCCGGTCCCATGCGGTCATAGGTCGCGCAAACGCTCCCGGATGGCTCCGGCCCAACGGTTGGCTCCCCTTAATGTCTCTTCGTCACCCACGTGCCATACCGTCTCCACCGATCACGACTCGTCACGGCTCATCATCTTCTCGATATCGAGACGCCACTCATCGTCGACAAGAGGTCTACCACCAGGGTCAAGTATCTCTCTTGCGTAGCACAGCGGAGTTCGTAGTGATCCTTCCTCATGTGAAGTGCACGAAGCGAACAGGCACAAACTTGCCGTAGGATGGTAGATCGATCTACTGGAGGGAACTCGTTCTATGCAACCTTTGGACAACTACGCTGCCGCGCCGGAACCAGCCGGCCTCCGAACGGCCTACGCGAGCTCACTCAACGAGACCCGCATCGGAGAGGTTGTGCAGGTCTGCGGTTGGGTGAATCGAATCCGCGAACACGGCGAGCACCTTGTCTTCGTAGACGTACGGGACTTCACCGGCATCGTGCAGTGTGTGGTACCACGGAGTGAGAACCTGCACCCTGAATGGGTTGTGCAGATCACTGGAACCGTTGCAGAGCGACCGGAGGGCACAGATAACGCTCAGCTCAGTACCGGACGAATAGAGCTTCGTGATCCTAGCGTCCGAGTTCTCGCTGAGGCGGAGCCCATCCCCTTCTCGCTCGACGAACGAGTGGAACTTGACGAGGCAACACGCTTGCGGTACCGTTATATCGATCTTCGAAGGACGCGGATGCAACGCAACCTCCGTTTACGGTCAGTCGTTAATGCCGCAATCCGTCGTTCGATGGAAGAGCAGGGCTTTGCCGAGATCGAGACACCGTTACTTTGGACCCCCACTCCTGAGGGTGCTCGAGAGTTCTTGGTGCCGTCGCGCACGCAACCACAGAACTTCTATGTACTGCCGCAATCGCCACAGATCGCCAAACAACTTCTTATGGTCGCTGGCTTTGACCGTTACTACCAGATCGCGCGCTGTCTACGCGATGAGGACCTTCGGGCTGATCGCCAGTTCGAGTTCACGCAATTAGATCTTGAAGCCTCATTCGTCACCCAAAGCGATATCCTCGACTTTGTCTCGCACGCCATTCGCGCAGTCGTGCAAGCAGTTCGGCCCGAGACCACCATCGAGATCGACACTATCACCTGGCGTGACGCCATGAACCGCTACGGCTCCGACAAGCCAGACCGTCGTTTTGGGGCCCAACTGCATGATGTAACCGCCATCTTTTCCGATACAAATGTGAGGGCACTCACCGCACCGAGCGTCCAGGCTATGGTCGCACCAAGTCCGTTAAGTCGTGCACGCCTTGATGAACTCGTCGACCGGGCGAAGGGACTCGGCGCCAAAGGGCTCCTCTGGTTGCGGGTTGAGGAGACAGATGGCAGACTCTCACTCAACTCTCCTGTCTCGAAGTTCCTCAGTGACACAGAACAACAACAACTGATAGCTGCCCTCGCAGCGAAGGCAAACGATGTCATCTTGATGGTGGCAGATGACTGGGAGAAAGCCGTCACGATCCTTGGGCAAATTCGTCTTGGCCTCGGCAAACCACTGGCGGACCAGGAGATACTCGACTTTTTCTGGGTCATTGACTTCCCTCTCTTCGAAGGTCTTGATGAGTTTGGCACACCGATCTCTGCCCATCATCCCTTCACGATGCCCAACGAGGACGACTTTGCCCGTCTGGATACTGATCCGCTATCGGTACGGTCACAATCGTATGACCTGGTTTTGAACGGGTGGGAGCTTGGATCGGGATCTATCCGAATCCACACGTCCTCCATCCAATCCAAAATCTTCGAGGTCCTCGGCATCGACGAAGAGACCGCTCAGTCACGCTTTGGCTTCCTGCTCGATGCCTTCAAGTATGGCGCTCCTCCACATGGAGGCTTCGCCTTTGGCATCGACCGCCTCAGCGCCCTCCTCGCCGGCGAGGAGAACATTCGAGAATTAATCGCCTTCCCAAAGACGCAGAGCGGTTCGGATCTTATGACGGGTGCACCGAAGAGGATCGCTACCGACGCACTCGCCCAACTCGGTCTTCAGCCGACGGCCCGCGCCAAGGATTAGGCGTGGACGAGCTTTTCCACCAAGAGCTCGATCCACACCGCCTACCGCTTGCGGTACGCATGCGACCGACCTCACTCGATCAGGTGCGAGGTCACACTGCGCTCCACGGCGCCGACGGGGTGTTGACGCGTATCGTGAAGGCACAAACTCCCTTTGCTCTCGTCCTCGCCGGTCCGCCAGGTGTGGGTAAGACCACGATCGGATCGCTCATTGCTGCCGAACGACGAGCAACTTTTATCCCGCTATCGGCGACGACCCTCGGGGTCAAGGACATCAAGGAGCTTGCCCTTGACGGCCAGCGCCGTCGTAATGTCGGTGAGATCGAGCCCGTCTGTTTCATCGACGAGATTCACCGGTTATCACGCACCCAACAGGATGCCCTCCTGAAACCGGTTGAGGAGGGTTACTTCTCCCTCATCGGCGCAACCACCGAGAACCCGTATGTGGCACTCAGCCCCGCACTGCTCTCGCGAATCGAGGTGGTTCGACTCGCCCCGCTCGCCGACGAGGTGTTACGGGCACTGATCCTTGACGCGGCAGCAATGGAGGAGGCATCCATCGACGACGAGGTGACAGCTGCGATCATCTCCCATGCCAATGGTGACGCTCGATCAGCGCTTGGCATGCTACAGCGAGCCATCGAAGTCGCGAACAATCGCGGTCAATCGCATCACATCACATCGCTGCCTTCACCGCCTGAGTCCGTTGGGATCGACCAATCATCCCACTATGAGATGACCTCCGCACTCATCAAGTCGATGCGTGCCTCCGACGCGACCCACGCGATCGACTGGCTCGCCCGTCTACTCGTAGCTGGCGAAGACCCCCGGTTTATTGCCCGGCGGCTAGTGATCTTCGCCGCGGAGGATGTGGGGCCAGACAACCTGGCAACCCTGCTCTATGCGAACGCCGCCCTGACGAGTGCCGAAAAGATCGGCATGCCTGAAGCCAGAATCATCTTGGCAGCCGTCGTTTTGCGCCTCACTGAAGCTCCCAAGTCAAGACGCGCCATCGACGCCATTGATGCCGCGATGCGCAATGTGGCTACTACGCAGCGCGCGACCGTTCCCGAACACCTTCGTGGCACCATCGCCCACATCGAGGCACGTTATCGCCCACCCATCGATGGCGGGTAGTGACGCTAGCCTGCATCGATTGGAAGCCGCTTGATGCCTGCAATAAAGTTCGACACCAACATCTCGGGCTCGCCTGCCACCTGGTGATTGGGCATTAGCGTTACCATCTCTCGCAGAACCGCCACGATCTCAGCGCGCGCGAGATGAGCACCGAGGCAATGGTGGGGACCATACCCTCCAAAACCAAGATGTCGCGTGCCGTCACGGTTGAGAAGAAAACGGTAGGGCTCGACAAAGACCTCCTCGTCTCGATTGGCTGATGGGTACATGAGGAGCACCCGGTCACCCACCTCAAGCGGGACCCCAGAGAGTACCGTTGGCCGTGCGAGCGTTCGACGCATCCAAATGACTGGAGAGGCGAGTCGGACCACCTCGTCAGCCGCTCGCCCAAGCTGATCGACGCTCGGACGCGCGATGAGTTCCTCTCGTACGTCTTGGAACTCTGATAACGCGACCATACCCATACTCAGTGCGTTCCGAGTGGTCTCATTACCTGCGACCAGCAACAGGATAAAAAATGAGGCTAGCTCGCTTGGGGAGAGAGCAACTCCGTCGACATCGGCCGATAACAGAGCACCGATCACGCTATCGCCGTGATGTTCCGAGCGGGCGAGCTCTCCCATAAACTCCGTCAACTCAAGGGCAGCGGTGAGAATCGACTCATCAGGAGTAAAGTCCGGTGGAACAAACTCTGGATCCAGCGCCCCGAGGATGCGCTGAGATCGTTCGAGTACAAACTGATCTGCCTCCTCTGGGATGCCCATAATCTCTCCAATGATACGCAGCGGCAACGGAGCGGCTACAGCACTCACGAAGTCGAAACGTTCCTGCTCTCTCGCGCGCGCGACAAGGCGATGGGACACCAGTGCAATCTCTGCATCCAAACGCTCAATCCGGCGCGGAGTAAAGGCACGCAGCACCACCCGGCGCAAGTGCGCATGGCGAGGATCATCGGTGTTGATCAGCGATCCGAAGAACTCCAAAAACTCCTCGGGCAAATCGATGATCGAGACCGCCCCTCTTCCAGAGATGAAGGTCTCTGGATCGCGCGACGCGGCAAAGACATCCTCGTAGCGCATGATGGCATGGTAGGTACCCTGCTCACTCTCCTCGGTACGCAACCACTCCGGAATTGAGAATTCGGCGACTGGTCGCTCTTGGCGCAACGTTCGAAAGGCTCCCTCTCGTACCCGATACTCTCGCTGCCAAAAGTCGAAATCTGAAAGATCTATCTCCTCCAGAGGTAGTTGTTCAACTGGCTCGAACCAACCGCGGATAGGCATCTCTGTCACCTCTTCTTCGCACTAGCGTTCCTCCCAGAGACTACCAGCCGCCTCTATCAGCTATCCAAAGAGCCGACCCAGAGCCTGGCTTCGCGCCAGGTAGCGGCTCGAACCGCCCCGAGCGACCCAGGTGGTCATCGCGGGACCGCGCCCAGAACGGTCGCTAAGGTGGTGGCAACACCGATAGCGGCTGGCAAATAGAGGGACTCATCTGGACCGTGTGCATTGCTGCCCGGGCCAAGCGCACCCGTTGCGACAAAGTCAGCGTTTGGGAAGCGCTCACCCAGAGTCGCCATGAAGGGGATCGAGCCGCCCTCTCCACAGAAGGCGGCCGGCCTCCCAAACCCCTCTGTTGAACCCTCTTCGAGCGCTGCTGCGAGCCAAGGACTAGGCTCCTTGGCCACCCAACCCTGCGCCGGAGACTCGGTCTCGATCTCGACGTGGGCGCCATAGGGCACCTCCGCAGTAAGCAAGGCAACAAGCTGCTCCTGGGCAAGTTTGGCGTTGACCGTCGGTGGAAGCCGCAGCGAGATCTTGCCGGTAGTAAAGGGGCGTAACACATTCCCACCATCGGGTACCGCAGGAACGCCGTCGATGCCGATAAACGAGAGTGATGGACGCCAGGTCTGATTCAAGATCCTCTCAGCGCCATCAGCGCCCATCAATTGCGTCGCCCCAAGCAACGGAAAGAGGCTGGCCAGTGGATCACCCAAGTCTTGGGAGAGTCGCTTGGCTTGCTCTTGATGGAACGAGGGGATCTCGGCATGGAGGAACTCCGGCAAGATCGTACCAGTCTCTTGGTCCTCGATCCGAGAGAGCAAACTGCGCAGGATGCGAAAAGATGAAGGCACTACACCACCGGCTTCGCCCGAATGGACGCCATTCTCTAATACCGAGACGTTGATCGAGATCACGAGGTTACCTCTTAGCGACGAGGTGACCCAAAGTCGCTGGAAGTCCAGGCCACCTGAGTCAAGACAGACGACCAGGCGCACCTGACCGATGGTGGGTAGCAGTTCTTCGAGATGTGCATCGAGATCAGGGCTCCCACTCTCCTCGCAGGCCTCCACGATCAACACACAATGGGGGTAACTGATCTGTTGGCGTGCTAGCTCCTCCACGACGGCGATGACGAGGGGCGCCGCATACCCATCATCAACCATGCCTCGGCCGAAGAGGTGCTCTCCATGCAGGACACTTTCGAAGGGGCTCAACCCCTCAGACCATGGATCAGTCGCTGGCTGTTTGTCTAGATGGCCATAGAGCAGTACGGTTTCCTGATGTGACGAGGGCTCACTCCCCGGGATATCGACGATGAGTAATGGGGTTCGACCGGCAATACGTTGAATGGAGCTAGTAAGGCCAGGCACGTCACGCGCCTCAATCCAACGCTGATAGAGGCCAAGGGCACGTTCGATGTGTCCACTCTCGACCCAGTTCCGATCAAATGCTGGCGACAGACAGGGTATCGAGCCGTACTCAACGAGGAGGGAGACAACGTCTCGTCGTATGATGGATTCAAGATGAGCGCGCAAGGATTCCATAGTCCCAGTACTCTAGTGGCTCCATGCTCTAGCGGTCCGGTTCCAAAATGGCTCGGTACGCAGATGATCATGGAACCAACCGGTTCAGACCGCTGGCTCCCTGACATCGGGCCGGAATGGTCGTCCATGGCCGGGGATAATCCAGTCGGGGTGAAGATCAAGGATGCGGCGGCGAGAGCCAGCCAACTGGGCAGGACTTGGTGCATAGGGATCCTCGAACGGCCCCTCCTCCGTCCACCACAGATGGGTGTAGACACACAGCCCATCGCTGGTTGCGATAGCTACACTGACATCCTCTCTGGTATGACCAGGCGTCTCGAGAAGGCGCACATTCGGTGAGATCTGGTAGCCCTCCGCCGGGCGACTTGTCCAATCATCACCCCGGTAGATCGCATGATAATCATGGACATTGGCTCGCTCAAAGAGGGCAACATGGAAGGTGTGGTCGAGGTGATGGTGACTCAACACTACCTCGGTCACCTTCTCGGGGCCGATACCGATGCTTGCCATGGGACCAAGAATGACCTCCCGTGCCGAGACCATGCCGGGATCGACCACGATAACCTGATCCTCTTCGAGCAACAGCAGTACCGTGCCTGTTACCTTCGGCTCAAGCGAACCTACGTGGACAATCAAACAAAGGCACTTTTCGCCAAAGACCCCGAAACGTTGCAAAATTCCCTCCCATCACCCGTCAAAGCTTCGAATTCCGTAGCAAAACCCCTAGAGGGTGATCGTAATCAGCTGGGAACGGCGATCTGCCATCCTCCGATTTTGAGATCTCTTCACCACTCACGTCGCCGAGAACAGGGCCCAAGAGTAGCGTTTTGACCACCCAGTGTTCGAGTCACCAAACTGTTCGGTTAAAGCCATGGCTTGCTTGGCAAACCTCGCTATATCGGGCTAAGGTAGCTGGAGAAGAGGCTGATCAACGGGGGGTCCAGAATGAGTTGGCGGGTATTCAAGGGTTCGATTGCGCTCGGACTCAGTTTTGCAGTCGCGACTTCGCTGACACTTTTCGCCACTGAATCAACGAGTTACGCCACTACGCCAACGATTGCTCAAGCTGAAGGAACCGTCGATGGTGCCCCCTATGAGGTCCAGGTTCCACCGAACTTCAACGGAACCCTCCTGCTCTACTCGCATGGGTATGTCTTCGATGGAGCGAAGAACCCAACCCCAATCGACGCCTCAGACCCCATTAGCCAGGGGATCCTTCTCAGTCAAGGGTATGCCCTCGCTGGTTCGAGCTACTCGCAACAAGGGTGGGCAGTCAAGGCGGCCCTGACCGATCAGATTGCCACCTTGAATGTCGCCAAAGCCTATGTCTCGAGCCACAGCACAACGCCCATCTCGTCGGTCATTCCCTGGGGCGTCTCGATGGGTGGCGACGTGACAGCCGGCCTCGTCCAACAAAACATCGGTACCTTCTCCGGAGCGATGATTGCCTGCGGTGTCGACGGTGGTGCGGTTCCAATCTGGAACCAACAATTGACTGCTCTCTTTGCCTTCAAGGAGCTGATCGACCCGAGCCTTCAGATCGTTGACCTCTCCTCCCCTACGGCGGCCGAAACCCAGCTCTTAGCCGCGCTCGAGGCACTTAACACTGCCGCCACTACTCCTGCTGGCCAAGCGCGACTCAGCCTCGTCGCGGCGCTTGGGGACATCCCAGGTTGGTTCTGGAACGGTTCGATTACCCACAAACCGGGAGACACAGCCGCAGGCATCGCCACCCAGCTCACCGACCAAATCGAATGGCTGGCGACGACGGATCTACCCTTCTCCTTCCTCGGCCGTGAAGATCTCGAAGCGAAGGCTGGCGGCAACCCGAGTTGGACCACCGGCGTGCAGTATGCCTCCGTCTTGAAGAAGTCCATCGACGCGAAAGAGGTCGAGGCCCTGTACTCAGCGATCCCCTCCTATGCGGGGGTGAGCCTCGCCGGCGACCTAGCGACGCTACAGGATGCAACCCAGATCAGCGCCGATCCAGCAGCGGTCACCTACCTGCAGAATGCAATCGATATCAACGGCGAGACCGGAGACATCCCCATTCTCACCATGCACACCATTGGCGACGGGCTCGTCTCACCCCAGAATGAGACCGCCTACAAAGACGCACTCGATGCCGCTGGCAATGGCAACAACCTTGCCCAAGTCTATGTCAACAACGCAGGACACTGCGAGTTCAACCCTGCCGAGTTAGTCGCGGGGATCGACACCGTACACGCCCGAATCGTCGCAGGTTCGTGGAACCCCACACCTAGGAGCCTCAACACGTTGGCCAACGCCATTATTGCTAAGGTTTCCACAGCTGCAGACGTCTCCGTTACCAAATATGATCTCGCTGATCCGCTGAAAGACACCTCAGCCCTCGAACCCCATGCCCCAGACTTTGTGTCCTACCAACCTGGTGTACCATTGCGGCCCTATCAGCAGGGTTATACTACCACCAGCTCTCGCGGCCAGCTCTCCTACCACGCAGCTCCTCCCCGTGGCTCGCTCGCACCTGGCACCTCGACAGCGCCGATCATCGGTATCGCCGCGACGCCAGCCGGCAACGGATATTGGCTCGTCAATGCCCATGGGCAGGTCTTCACCCGTGGCAGCGCGAAGTTCTATGGTCAGGTAGCGGCGACGATGCCGAATCCTGGGCATCCGGGATCGCCGCTTATGCCAGGTGCGCCGATGCCGCCTGCGTCCATCGTCGGTATCGCGGCGACTCCGGGGGGGCATGGTTACTGGCTCGTCTCCTCTACCGGTAAGGTTTACAACTTTGGCAGCGCGAAGTTCTATGGTCAGGTAGCGGCGACGATGCCGAATCCTGGGCATCCGGGATCGCCGCTTATGCCAGGTGCGCCGATGCCGCCTGCGTCCATCGTCGGTATCGCGGCGACTCCCTATGGTGCGGGCTATTGGGTCTTTGGTGCCAACGGCGCGGTCTATTCCTTTGGCGGAGCACCGACCTACCCGGCGATGGCAACTTCTCCCGGACCCTCAACTACGCCAGTCACCGCAGCGACGATTGGTTGATCGAACGCTGGATGGCTGCCGTTGCCCAAGGTGACCGATGTGGTCAACGCTGGCTGGCAGGTCAGAGATGGCTGACGGGCCCAAGTGCCTGCGTTGAGAGATCCAGAGAAGCCGGCGGGGAGGCGGTACTTTACGCCCACAGGTGCGCAAAACCTCAATCATCGTAGCTCATTGTACGATCAGTGAAGGAATTGAACTCGACCGACAGAGACTGCAAGAGGGTAGTAACCACATTTCTCCTTGCGCTCGAGAGGGCGTATCGGTGCCGTTCTCAATCTGTCAGAAGTCCTACGAAGGCAGAGGCCTACCTTGGTCCAGTGGGCATCGTTCGCACACAAACCGCTCCATGCCCAGGCCCATCAATACGCTCCTAAGGAACGATCTTCTAGAGTAGATCCATGCAAGTATCTCACCATAAGGACACTGGCGCCCCGCCCATCCCTCCACCGCTCATCGTGCTCGGTGCGACCATAACCGGCGTGATCATCGATCGTCTCGTCGGTGCGAAACGATCACCCTCACCGTTCCTTCGTATCATCGGGTATACAGTGTCGATCCTTGGCGGATCGTTGATGGCCTCGGCCGCTTTTGCTATGCTGCGCAGTGGGAACTCTCCAGATCCACGAACTCCAGTCCAACGGTTGAACCAAAGTGGCGTCTTCCGATGGAGCAGGAATCCGATCTACCTTGGCATGCTCCTCAACCAACTCGGAGTAGGCCTGGTGCGCCGTTCCCTGGCCACGGTGGGTTTGGTCCCAGTGACTCTCGCTCTCTTGGCCCAGAAGGTGATCGCGGGGGAAGAGATCTACCTCGCCTCCCGCTTTGGTGACGAGTATGCCCAATACTGTGAGCAGGTACCCCGATGGTTTCGGGGTATTGGTTCGCGCGCTTCCTGAGCCACCGCAAGCGTGCATCGAAGCTGTGGCGGCGCCGGATACGAACAGCAAGAACCCGATTCGAAGCGGCTGATAGTGGTCCCATCCGGCTTCCCAAAGGCCTTGCCAGGAGACTCCCCTTACGCACACGCCATGGGCAAGGAGCGCCGGGCAGGATCCTCCGGCGCATGCTCGCGCCGAGGTCTGAACGGTCGCTAGAACCTGGTGCTATTGGTCACTCCATGATTCGAAAGCATTGCGGGGTTTGCAGCATCATACGACACTGACAAGGCAAACCTTCCTTAAGGTGACGAAGAGAGCCAGCCAAGCTCCTCGGCCCGTAGCAGTGCGCTCGCACGGTTGTGCGTTCCAGTTTTTGCGATCGCCGAGGAGAGATAGTTGCGCACGGTCCCCTCAGAGAGACACAAACGGGCTGCCACCTCGGCGACTGATGCCCCGTAGCGACAGGCACCCAGAACTTCAGTCTCGCGCGGAGAGAGTGGAGATTGGCCGATCGATAAGGCCTCGCCCGCAAGCACCGGATCGACAACGGTGTGCCCCTGGGCCACCGAACGAATCGTCGCGGCCAACGTTGCCGCCGGAGCGTCCTTGACGACAAAACCTGAGGCCCCCGACTCCATTGCTCGTCGAAGATACCCAGGTCGACCGAAGGTGGTGAGGATAATGATTCGGCAGGCAGGGTAGCGCCGGTGTACTTCGATGGCGGCAGAGATACCATCCATTCCAGGCATCTCAATATCTAAGAGCGCGATCATCGGCCGCGTCCGCTCGACGGCCCCGACCACTTCATCGCCGCGACCAACGGTAGCGACCACATGGAAATCATCCTCAAGTTCGAGAAGCGCTGCCAATGCGGTTCTCACAAGCTCTTGATCGTCTGCGAGAAGTATATCGATCACCATCGACTCCGTTCTGGCACAGCCAGTTTGACCTCCCAACCAAGCGGGTAGTTTGGACCCACCTCCAGCGAACCTCCCGCACGGGCGGCTCGTTCGGCGAGTCCACGAAGTCCACTTCCAAAGAGGACCTCACCCCCGCAACCGTTGTCTCGCACACGCATCGAGGTCGGCCCTAGTTCGATGGTGCAGTTGGTAGCACGCGCATGCCGAACCACATTGGTCACTGATTCGCGGATCACCCAACCGAACAACTCCTCGACTCCGGGGGAGAGCTCGGCACCAGCGTGTTCCACCGTGAGCTCGACACCTGCGGTGGAGAGTAGCGCTCTTGCAGCTTCCAGCTCTCCAGCAAGCGACCTACCTCGATATCCCGCCACCGTTGCCCTTACCTCTGCCAGTGCCTGTCGAGCAAGCACCTCGACCTGGTGGATTTCGCTACGAGCCTGTGCCGAATCTCGATCAAAGATCTTGGTGGCGAGTTCAGCCTTGATGGTGATCGATGTAAGGGAATGGCCGAGCACATCGTGTAAGTCGCGCGCAATCCTAAGACGCTCACTCTCACGAACCACCCGATCGAGTTCATCGCGAGTCTCCACCAGTAGGCAATTGGTCCGAACGAGTTGCGAGAACGCAAGAACAACCAGACTCGCCAGGAGGATCGTCAACGGCATCGATAGATTCCCTGCCACCCTCCAACCTGGTTCAGCAAATGGTAAGAAATAGGACACCAGAATCGCAAGAGCGATGAACGGCCATGCCTTTGTCTTGAACCTCCCGATAATGGGAGCGAGGATAAAGAGCAACATGATCAGCGCGTCATCACGGGCGATCGGCAACTCAACCAGGAAACAGAGAGCCATGACGCCGATGATCGAGGCAAAGAACAAAGGACGGGTCGCGATCCCAGAGAATACCAACACGATATAGAGAGCGCCAAAAAGACCGAGGACTCCAAGCCCGATCGGTAGTCCTACTCCATGACCAAAACTCAGCACGCCACCGGCAACCTGTGCACAGTAGGCGAGAAAGAGAAGAGGAAGTGCAACTCTGCCCCACGTCAAGGGCACGCTCCCAAATGATGCTACCTGGTTACGCCAATCTTGGTCCATCCCACGTCCACCCCTTCCGATGGCGGTATCAGACTCGCGCGGTATCGCGGACATAGACGAGCCGAGCTAGCAGCACAAAGGCTACCGTCCAGATGATCACCACAAGCCACCCCTCCAACTTCCAGGGAGATCCTCCGAGCGAGACCGCTCCTGCCCGAATCAACCAGTAGGAGGGTATCAACTCAAAGAGCTTATGAATCAATCCATCGCCACCAATGTTGCCAAACCCCCCACCGACGAGAAGAAAGAGCGTGGAGAGACCACCAGTGACGGGACCCATCGAGTCCGGTTTCAGGAGGTGACCGATCATGACGCCGATCACGGTGAAGGGCAACAGACCGACGAGAAACAGACCGGTCATGATCAACCAGTGGACCATCGTGAGATGAACGCCAAAGGCGCTGCCAGCGAGATACATGACGATGAGGGTGAGGATCGCAATCATATAACCAGCCAGAATTTTTGCGGCAAAGTAATACCAGGTCGGCAAGGGAGTCAGTCGCATCTGCCGGGTCCAACCCATCTGCCGTTCAACGGAGATCCTCGGTCCAATGGAGATCGCCGCGATGAGGGCACCAAAGCCTGCCATCGCGATCATATAGTACAACGGGAACGGAACCCCTCCGAGCTTGTCATGGCGATCGGCCGAGGTGAAGGCAACGTACAACACCAGTGGGAAGACGAAGGAGAAGATCACAAACCTGCGATTACGCAGGGTGCGCAACAGCTCATAGCGAACATAGAGCAAACCCATCAATCATCTCCCTCTCGTGTTAACTCAACAAAGGCCTGTTCGAGGCTCCCACCCGTGACCTCAATATCCGTCAGTCCCGGATAGGTACCAAGCAGGGCATACAGCACCTGATCCGAATCAGAGCAGGTTAAAATCACGGTGGGGCCGTGCCGCTCGACGTTCACCACCCCATCGAAGGCCCCCAAGTAGCTAACGTCAACATCAGGCAGGGTAGCGCGAATCATCCTCGACCCCACCTTTGCCTTGATCTGGTTAGGAGTCCCATCGGCGACAATCAACCCATTGGCCATAAGCACTACCCGATCCGCAAAGGCATCAGCCTCCTCGAGGTAATGGGTCGCAAACACCACCGTCTTGCGATCCTCGACCACCTCACGCATGGCCCGCCAGAACTCTCTTCTCCCCTCGACATCGATCGCAGCCGTCGGCTCGTCCAAGATCAGCAGATCGGGATCCCCAACCAAGGCGGCTGCGAAACGCACCCGTTGGGCCTGGCCACCTGAGAGCCCGGTGGTGAACTGTCGCTGAAACTGATCACACCCAGTTCTCGCTAATACGTCATCAAGATTGCGCGGGTGGGGATAAAACGATGCCATCAACTCGATCAACTCGCGCACCCGCAGATGATCGAGTGGCGTCCCTGTTTGGAGCATGCCTCCCACCAAGCCGGCCGCGATAGCCTTGGCTGGAGACATTCCAAAGAGCTTGGCCTCCCCCTGATCGGGGTGCACGAGCCCGAGCACCATGTCGAGCGTGGTCGTCTTGCCTGCCCCATTTGGTCCCAGCAGCGCGACAGTCTCCCCTGGTTGGATAAGAAGATCCACGCCACGGACAGCGAGAACGGGGCCAAAAGCCTTGGTGACCCCTTGCAACACAATGGAAGGGGCGTCTTGCATCGTTTTCATGACAGTTACACTAGCAAGTGCCCAATCTAGCCGCTGGTGTGTGCTGGCATAAATTCCCGATGACAACTGTCATACTCGAAGCGATCCACGACGCATCATCTCTCCCTCTAGGAAAAAGCAAGAGGAGGAGCCCTTGAAGGGCTCCTCCTCTTGCTCAAGACAGTGACAAGTACGTCAGTCAGAGAAGGGGGATTTGATCTCTTCGGGCTTCACCGAGTCATCGGCTCCAGCGACGGATTCAATCACACGGTGTTCGGCGGCTGCATGCGCCGCGTGCTCCTCATGAAGGTGCTCCATCGCCTCTTCGGCGTCGGTTGCATTGTACTTACCACCACGCATCCACGACGCGCCAGCGGCGATCAGACAGGCGACCGCGGCGAAGGTAAAGGCCTCCGAGAGCCCATGGCCGAAGGCTGGGGAGATAAGGCTAGGGAAGAAGGAACGGCCCACAAGATAATGAGCGTTGGCCGCTGGCAGGGTGCTAAGGAGCTTGGAGCCCAACAGCTTTGACATCGGGTTGTAACCCAAGAAGGCCGCAAAGAGCGTGCTCACCGGTGGCAGCGCAGCCAACTGCTTGGCCAAGGCGACCGGCACATGCTGCTTGGTCAACCCGGACAGGAGGGCGCTCGAGAGATGAGAACGCAACCCAAAGATCATCAGGCTGAAGAAGACACCGATCGAGAGCACCATCGCCGAGTTCATAAAGGTCGCACTCATGCCTGAACCAACTCCCCGTTGATTTGCTGGCAAGCTATTCATGATTCCAGCGCGGTTCGGTGAGGCGAAAAGTCCCATGGCCAAACCGTTGATCGCTAGCAGAATTGCAAAGTCCATGTAGGAAAAGTCCACCGGCAGAAAGATCAGTCCGATGAAGGAGCCCGCCGCGATAATCATACCTCCAGTCGCAAAAGGCCGTGCACCATAGCGGTCAGAGAAATAGCCCGACACAGGTCCAGCGACGAGGAATCCGATGGTCAAAGGAACGAGATAGATGCCCGCCCACAACGGTGTCTGCGAGTAACTAAACCCATGGGTCGGCAGCCAGATACCTTGAAGCCAGATAATAAGGATGAACATCATGCCACCTCGACCTAGCGAAGCCAAGAGGCTCGCAAGGTTCCCGGCCGTGAAGGCTCGAATTTTGAAGAGTCGCACGTTGATCATGGGTTCATCGAGGCGTAGTTCGAGCCAGATAAAGACGCCGAGGGTGGCGAGTCCCCCAAAGATCGCGGCGATGACGCCGGGGTTCGTCCAACCCATGGTGTGGTCGCCGTAGGGCTGGATTCCATAGGTGATGCCCACCAAGACTGAGATCAGCCCCGCCGCAAAGAGGAAGTTGCCAAACCAGTCGATCTTGGCCTTGATCCGAATACCGGTGTCATGGAGCACCATGTAGGCCCAGATCGTACCAGCGATGCCCACCGGCACCGAAACGAGGAAGATCAACCTCCACGAGATCGGCGCCAAGACACCACCGAGGATCAGTCCGATAAAGGAACCAGCGATGGCGGTTACGTTATTGATGCCAAGAGCAAGGCCACGTTGGTTTGCCGGAAAAACATCGGTCAAGAGCGCCGCTGAGTTCGCAAAGAGCAATGCCCCACCCAAACCTTGGAAGATACGCATCGCGATTAACCACAGGGCACCAGCACTCCCATGCATCCACGTGATGGAGAGCATGATCGAGAAGAAGGTGAAGATCGCAAAACCCATGTTGTACATTCGGGAACGACCAAACATATCACCAAGTCGGCCAAAGTTGACCACCATCACCGCAGTGACGACCAGGTAGCCCATGAGGACCCAAAGAAAGTAGGAGGTGTTCCCAGGGGCCAACGGGTCGAGGTGAATGCCGTTAAAGATCTCCGGCAAAGAGATGAGTGCGATCGACGAGTCGATCATGACCATCAAGACCCCAAGTGTCGTATTCGACAGGACCAGCCACTTGTACTTCGGGTTATCTCGCATCGCAGCGCTTCGCTGCCGAAAGGAGGACTTTCCCTCCAACGTTGCCGCCATTTGCTTCTCCTTTATGACCATCTATTGTTGCCATGACTGTCTGCCATGCAGCGCCGTCACACCGTCTTCGTCGTGTCACTAGCCCGCCCCCAGGCCCTGTGACGGTTCCTCAGGCCAACGCCCAGCTGCTAGCGAAGGCAAACCTCCGATAGCAGCTATCGTTTTGCTACCACAGCCTAGCTGTTAGTTGCTTGCAACCTGCAACTACTTTTGCGACCCGCTTTATTCCCACCTACCGGTGGCAATTTACCTACGCTCCCATCGAGATGGAACGCTTCGCCATACCGAACCAAAAGCCCTCGACCTCGTTGACAATTGGGTCATCGCCACCGGCTCCCAGCGTCACAAACAACGGTGCAAAGTGCTCGGTGCGGGGGTGTGCGATAGCTGCCGCTGGTGCTGCATGCGCGAAATCGAGAAGCTGACCGACCTCGCCGGCCGCAAGGGCGTTCGCTCCCCACTCATCAAACTCCCGAGACCATGACGGCGGATCCGCATCGGGACCAGCGTCCCATCGCAGCTGCCGGAGGTTGTGGGTGAAGAATCCACTGCCGACGATCAGGACGCCCTCATCGCGCAGAGGTGCGAGTGTCCTTCCCAACGCCAGCAACTGGGCGGGCTCGAGCGTCGGCAATGAGAGTTGCATCACGGGAATCGTCGCCTCGGGGAACATGACCATCAGTGGCACCCAAGCCCCATGGTCCAGTCCTCGCGGTTCATCATGGTCGACTGGTTGATGTGCCTGGGCAAGCAAGCGATCGAGAGACGCGCCAAGCGACGCTGAACCAGGAGCGGGGTACTTCAGTTGATAAAAGCGCTCCTCAAAGCCCCAGAAGTCATAGACCAAGGGTACGGATCCCGAGGAGCTTACACTGATCGGATTCGACTCCCAGTGCGCAGAGATCACGAGGATTGACTCCGGAGTCGGTAGACGATTACGCCACTTTTGGAGCTCATCAATCCAACGGGAATCATCGAGCAACGGTGGCGCCCCATGACTGAGATAGAGCACCGGCATGGATCCAGAAGAGGTGACAGACATGTCTCCAGTATAGTTGCAGATGCACACATTCATAGGCTCCTCCAATGACCGGTGGACCTCAACGGCACTTTGTTACCTGCCATTACACTTTCGTTCATGCATTGTTAACCTTGTCTGTACGACGGCGAGGAGGTCACCACGATTGGGATCTGGGTATTGGGGGTTGTCCTCCTTGCCTCCGTCGCTCACGCCACCTGGAACGCACTAGCAAAGTACATCGACGATGCAAGCCTCGCCTTTGCTTGGATCAACCTCACCGTCGCCGGCATTGGTGCGGTCTTCCTCGGGTTCGTCGGCCTCCCCAACCAGGAGGCACTGCCGTTCCTTCTGGTCTCATTCCTGATTCACATCGCCTATAACATTTTTCTCTTGAACTCCTACCGGTTTGGCGATCTCTCGCAGGTCTATCCACTGGCTCGAGGACTCGCTCCGATCCTGGTCACGATTGGAGCATTCCTCTTCGCGGGGGAGAACCTCGACATCGGCGAGGTTCTCGGCATCCTCATCATCGCCGCAGCGCTCGCCTCCATCGCCGAGTTCCGCGCCACCAAGACGCTTTGGCTCTCCATCGCGACCGGGTTTGCCATCGGCGGGTACAGCCTGGTTGATGGACTGGGTGTACGGCATGCGCATTCCTCATTTGCCTACGCAGGGTTGCTCTTCCTCCTCGAAGGAGGGGTACTTGGACTCGGGATCACCTTTTTGCGCATTCGTCAGCACCGCTCGATGCTCACCGCCAAACTCCGCCTTGGCCTCGGTGCTGGCGCTCTCTCCTACCTCGCCTACGCCGCGGTCCTGTGGGCACAGCAACGTGCCCCCTTGGGTGTTGTGTCAGCCCTCCGGGAGACGAGCGTCATCGTGGCAGCGCTGATGGGAGCCTATTTTCTTAAGGAAGGGCTCGGTCGCCGTAGGGCGGTTGCCGCCATCGTCGTCTGCCTTGGTGTGGCGATTCTGGTGTTGAGCTAGCAACGGGTCTGCGCAACTAGTGGAGCCTCGTTCAGCCTAAGGTGGGCCTATGGATCGCGCACCATTCATCGAACACAACCAAATTGAACGTCTCTCCCACCCCGTCGTGCTTGACGTTCGATGGTATCTTGACGGCCGCAATGGCCTCACGAGCTATCTCGCAGGGCACTACCCTGGTGCGATCTTCGTCGACCTTGACACCGTCGCCACCCAGCCCGGTGAGGCGACTGCTGGTCGTCATCCACTCCCATCACCAAAGGATTTTGCCCATTCCCTCGCAGCGCTTGGCGTCGACCCTACCGCTCAGGTGCTCGTCATGGATGACGCTCGCGGTTCGATCGCAGCCAGAATCTGGTGGATGCTCGATGTGCTCGGTATCGAAACCTATGTCTTGTGGGGTGGCATCCAACAGCTGGCAGCCACCGACCTGTGCACCAGACCTTGCCTCCCGGTTCCAGTCACTCCCTGGGTTCCATCACTCGAGCACTGGCCAACCGAACGTATCGCCACTACCGAAGAGATCGCGGCAGCGACCTCCGAGTATCTGTTACTCGATGCCCGTGCCCAGGCTCGGTACCTCGGCGACGAAGAGCCGATTGACCGAGTAGGTGGCCACATTCCAGGTGCTCAGTCGCTTCCGTGGCAGCGCATCCTCGACAGGATCGAGGTTGACATCGATGTCGCTGCAGATCCAGAGCTACAATCCCTCCTCTCCGATGACCGGGTCATCGTCGCCTACTGCGGGTCGGGCGTCACTGCCTGCACATTGGTATTGGCGTTCCGAGCCATTGGCCGTGACATCAAGCTTTACCCTCCCTCGTATTCAGGGTGGTCTAGCGACGTATCCCATCCGATCTGCACCCAGCCGTGCCAGGCATAGATCGCTAGCAACGCACGAACATCGATCGACCCTGTTGCTGCCTTGATGGGGAGGAGAAGCCGGCTCCATGGACAGCGCTGGCTCTATCGGAGACACCGACCGATCGACACCGTCGACAAGGGCGACTCAGAGAAGCGCTACGATGTCAGCGATCACGAGATAGAGGACTAGGCCGATGACCGCCAAATAGATGAAACTCATCTGCCAGCGCCATTTATGGTTCGCGACCCAGAAACGCCGTATCCCCTTCACATCGAAGAAGAGAGCAGCGACACCGATCGGGATCCCAATCTCGGGACCAAAGCCAGCGAGCGCACCGATCCCAAGGGCCGGGAGGATGAATGGAACAATGACGTAGCTCAAGGTGCATCGCAGTCCAGAGATGACCATCGCAAGACTAAAGAGCCGCTCTGCAGCCTCCTCACGGCGCACCGTGGGCCGAACGTCGGGGATGCGAAGAATCTTTCTCGCCAAAGCATCGTAGCGTGACGCTGATGGGGATTGATTAATCATGCACTGTTGATTCGCCGCGATAGCCTCGTCCATGCTTTTATCATAGCGACCCATCAACTACAGACAAAGTCCAGGGATGACAACACCCACAGCTTGGCATCAGATCTTGGAGTTGTCGCCCGTCAGCCGATCGGCTCGCCACTACGCTCGACCTCAAGATAGCCCCGAATCGCCCCCAGCTGGGATCGCAGCTCTTGGCTCGTCAGTGCTCGAAAAAGCGCTCTGATCTCAGGCGTCGAGATGAGGTCAGCTGGGATCGCAAGTAGAAAATCTTCGGTCGCACGCGCCTGGAAATTGAGTCCAAACTCAAGTGCCACTGGCTCGATCGTGACGCCAAAGTCCGCAACTCGTGACACCAGCGCACTGCCGACCAGTGCATGAGCCGAAATCGACGAGTGATAACCGGTCACCCCTTCATCCAACACCCCCAACTCGCTGAGGACCTCGTCCACCATGCGACGCGCCTCCGAACCCGGTTGCCGATTCGCTAGGCGGAAGCCTTGTTCGATCCTCGCTGGCGTTGGAGCCTCTGATCGATAGGCCAACCCCTCGCGCCATCGTGCGAAACGGAACAGTTCAGCGTCAACCTTCGGGTAGGGGGCACCATCAGCAACATGAAATCCGGCCACATGGATGAGACCATGGGCCAACAACTCCATCGCCTCACCATTCGATGCTGGCCACCAGAGACACTCGATTCGCGGGTCAACGTTGGCAAAAATACTGGGTAACAGCGCCAATGCAGGGTCACAACCAGCGATAATCAGCGCAGGAGAGACCTCACGATTCGGATAGAGGGTGACGTCACCGGAACGGCGCGGACTCGCATGTCCAGACAACAAGGCACCGTGATCCGGGATCGCCGGCGAGATGGTCGCACCAGCGGCCCCAAAACCCACGTTGAGGCTGTGATCACCCGCGAGTGGCAGTGCAACGACACGACCATTGACCCGGGAAAAGTCGGCTCGCGAGGCCATGAGCTCTGGCGCGAGAGAGGTCGCCACCACCTCAGGGTACTGCACGGCTGCGGAGAACAACTCCTCCACCCCGGCTCCCAACGCTCTTGCCAATGCGATCGCCGACTTGAGTGATGGATCAGAGAGACCAGCCTCGATGGCAGCGATCGCCTGACGCGACACCCCAACCTGGGCAGCCAACTGCTGTTGGGAAAGACCCAAACCAATGCGAGCAAGCCGCATCCGATCGCCTTTCATCGGTCGCTCCTTTGATAGCCGAGCGCCGCTACAGTGGAGGACCACCGCCCGAGACATCGATCGTCATGGCCAAACACCGGGGGGTCCACTACCGTCACGCTTGGCTGATCGGCCTCGACCAGCCGATTATCGGCAAAAGTCACGAGGAGCTCTTGGTCTGCGAGTTGCAGACGATAACGCACTCCAGTGCCGACGTCGCGTGCGGACAGAATTGAGACGGGGAGCACACACCCACGTGCTGGATCCGCCTGCGCGATGACACGGTCCGGACGAACCCCGATGCGAGATACTTCGTCGATAGCGACAAAACTCGTATAGCCCAGTACCTTCGCCATCGAAACGCTCGACGGCTCTCGCAACAACGCAGCAAGCGCTCCCGATCCCAACGCATGCCCATGTTCGACCACAACGAGATCATCGGCGAACTGAGCGACAAGCTCCAATTCGTGGGCCACCACCACAATCGGAATCTCAAGGGGGCTTAGCAGGTCATCGAGCAAAACAAGCAACTCTTGACGCAGGCGGTCGTCGAGTCCCTGGAAGGGCTCGTCGAGCAGGAGCGCCTGATTGGATCGTCCAAGGGTGCGAGCGATGGCGACCCGTTGCGCCTCGCCTCCCGAGAGTTGGCGAGGCCGTGCGGAGAGGAGGGGTCCCAACTCCAACCGCTCGATCATCGGCATCAACGGCGCCAGCGCGCGCTGGTCCTTGCCGTAGAGCAGGTTATCACGCACGCTGAGATGGGGGAACAGTTGCGGACGTTGACTGATGAGACCGATCCGGCGCTTATGCGGCGCCACAAGAACGCGTTGGTCCGTGCTACCCAACTGTGTCAGCACACGTCCACCGAGTGTCACATGGCCCGTCGTTGGGATCGCAAGCCCGGCGGCGATCTCCACTGCGGTGGTTTTCCCCGCGCCAGAGGGGCCAAAAATCCCCAGTATTCGCCCAGATTGGGCCTCGAAGGAGTACGCAATGGTCTGTTCCTGTCGAGTGATCGCGAAGTCAACCGCGAGCACGTCGACTCCAGAAAAATGCGAGCAAGGGAAACGGCAACGAGACAACCAAGAGGACGAGCGCATAGGGTAGCGCCCTCTGCAGGCCCACCTCGTTGAGTGTCGTCCAAACCTGCATCGGTAGACCATACGGGTGATAGGCGATAATAATGACGGCGCCAAACGCTCCGATCGCCCGCGCCCATGCAATGGCGAGGCTCGAGGTGAGCTGTGGCAGCGAAAGTGGCAATGAGATCCGAAAAAAGCGCTGTCTTGGGGTGTCACCGAGGAGAGAGGCTTGGTCGAGCATGCCCTGATCGATACCGACAAAAGTCGACTGGGCCCCAAGCACGTAGTATGGGGCGGCCTCATACACCTCGGCAACGATGAGGGCAAAGAAGGTGTTCGTCGCGGACAGATGGACGTGGGCCAACAGGCCACCCAGCGGCGTGAGCGGGCCCAGCATAAAGACAAGAAGAAGCCCGATGACGAGGGGAGGCATCAACAACATCAACAGCATCCCCGCCTCTAACCAACGGACTCCGCGCCTCGGAGATCGTGCCAAGGTATACGCGAGCGGCGTACCCAACAATACCAGGATCAACAGGGCGATGAGCGCCGAGCCGATAGAGACCCCGAGTGGTGATAGTGCTCCTGGTTGGCGCAGCGCCGTGACGATCTCGGATGGCGAGACCTTCAACAACAAAGTGACAAGGGGTCCAACAAGAACCAACCAGATCACGATGGTGGAAGCAACTGCAAGCCACGACGCCCACGACGTACGTCGCAGCAACGGGTGGACGTTAGTCTGCATTCCGAACAGATCGTGGGACATCAGTACCTACGAAGATTGGCTCAAAGACGGTGTAACCAGCGTGAATGAATGCCCGCCGACCTGAGGATCGAAGCTGGTATCGTACAAAAGCGTCGGCGGCGCGCGCGTCGTGATGTCCCAGTACCGTTGCATCGACAAGCAATGGTACTCCATGGACGACAGTACCATCGGTCAAGGTGAGGTGTGCGCTGGCATAGTCCTTGGCAAGACGCGGATCCCCGAAGTTGATCGTAGCAGGCAACGCTATATAAGGTAGGTGCAGTTGGATAGCCTGTGACTGGAAGGCACTCGCCGCATCGAGTTGGCCAGCCTCTAATCGTGACTCAAGTGAGGTCTCCGAAAAGACCTCGGCCGGGTTGTCGAGAGCGCCAAGGATCCCCTTCACCAGGCTCGATGGGAGATGCATGCGTCCGACGGCGAGTTCGACCATCTCATAGAAGGCCTGGCCCTGGGGATCAGTATTGGGGTTGGTGCGGCCGAGGAGGAACCCCTTCGAGTCGAGGAGGCTAAAGAGTCGGGAGAGCGGAAGCTTCCCTTGGCTAATCTTCGCAAGAGTCGGGGCATACGAGGTATGCGGGTTGTAGACCACCACGATCGGAGAAGCGGCGAAGGAGACATACCAGGAGGTCTTCGACGGCTCGAGTTCGGTGATCGGAGCGGCTCCGATACTCTCGAAGACATTCGGGGTGATCTCTCCAGCAGCGATCTCCTTAGCCAGACCAAATGATCCAGCACCCCTCCCAAGATAACCATATCCACTGGTCGTAGCAAAGGCGGGGCCAATGGTCCCTTCATTCAATAATTGCAGCGATCCCGCGTAGGCGACGTTCGCTGTCTGATGCGAGACAGGCGACGCCCCCGTTGAGGCCCCGCACGCACCAAGCACCAGGGCGCTCACCCCCGTCGCTACCACCATTCGAATTCGAGAACTCTTCACGCAATCTACAATAGCAGATAGCAATTTCTACTTGCACTTACCGAGCATTTTCCTCATCACCAGGGATACGCAATGAGTACATCGGTGGAGTTCTCCAGCTCTTGGATAAGGTGCGCCATCGTGTCGCCTGGATCGCGAATGGGTCTCAAATGTCTCGGCAGGCCGCATCGAGACAAAGAGCAATCTCGGTCTCCACTAGAGTAAACCCGTGACACGACCGCTCGATCTGCCGACCTCCTTCGCTGACAAGGTATGCGTGACCGATCCGGACATCATTGATCAGTACTGCAGCGACTGGACTGGCCGCGTCATCGGCACAACCGACCTGCTCCTGCGCCCCAGCACCCACCATGAGGTCGCCCAATTGGTGCAGGCCGCACGCCAACACCATGCAACTCTTCTCGTGCAGGGAGGTAATACCTCGCTTGCCGGTGGATCCGTTCCGCTTGCTCATGAGATGCTTCTCACCACCAAACGCCTTGATACGATCGCTGTCGATCCAGCGTCGATGACGGCGACGGTCGGAGCCGGCGTAACGCTCGCCCGGCTCCAGACGGAGATCGCCCGCTACGGATTCACCTTTGGCGTCGATATCGCCTCCCGGGGCTCCGCGACACTTGGTGGCATGACGGCAACCAACGCTGGAGGGATCCACGTGCTCCGCTACGGACCAATGGCCGACAATGTCGTCAACCTTTCCTGTGTTTTTGGCGATGGTTCAACAATCGAGCGTCGCGACACACTGCTTAAAGACGCAACCGGTCCATCGTTGCAACGCCTGCTCATTGGCTCCGAGGGTATCTTTGGCGTGATCACCTCGGTAACCCTACGGTTGCGAACACAATCACCACGTCGCTCGGTGGCCATCACACCTTTGGAGTCGATCGACGAGGGTGTGGACATCAGCACGCTGCTCCGTGGCAAGCTAGCATCGGTGAACGCCATAGAGTACCTCGGACCTGAGGCGATTGCCCTCGCTCCCTCTCATCCACCTTGGGAGCATGCGGTTGGCGGGGCACTCCTTGTTGAGGTGCTCGAAACGGCCTCCGCGCTAGCGGATACCCTCGACAATCTCAAGCTTCATCGAGAGTGGGTGATCGCCGAAACCGAACGGGAGATCCAGGGGCTCTGGTCCTGGCGCGAAGACATTGCGACGTGGGTGGCCCGAGTTGGCAAACCGCTCAAACTCGACCTTGCCGTACCTATCAACCGCATCGGCGACCTCTACCGTATGGCGCAGATGGTGGCAAAGGATGCCCGCATCCAGTGCGTCTGCTTCGGACATCTCGGTGACGGCAACCTCCATGTTAACCTCGTAGGCGACGATCATGCCCTCGAGGCATGCTCTCGAGCGATCTATCAGGCGACGGTTGATCTCGGTGGCTCCATCAGTGCCGAACACGGCATTGGCACCCTCAAGAAGGAGGTGCTCCCCCTGATGCGGTCCGCCAGCGAACGTCATCGTCTCTCCCAGCTGATTGAACTCTTCAACCCAGGAAGGATGATCAATCCAAATGTTATGCTGAACTCATAACAAGGAGGCAGATATGAGTGAGGCAGACCAGTGGAACGAGCGTTACCGTGAGAGCGACCGGCTCTGGATCCCAGACGCGGACGCGTCCCTCAAAGAGGCAATGGCCACGATCGCGCCAACGACTGCACTCGATCTTGGCTGCGGAGAGGGTCGCAACGCGCTGTACCTTGCCCGGGAGGGCTTCCAGGTAACCGCCGTAGACTTTGCTGACGTCGCCTTAGAACGACTGCGCACCGTTGCGGCGAATGAGGGTCTGACCATTGAAACCATTTGCGAAGACATGTACTCGTACCTCACCTCTCCGCATCGCTTTGGCCTCGTGATCCTTGCAAACATCCATCCTCCACGTCCCGCGCGCCTCGATCTCTACGCTCGCCTACGTGAAATCGTGACTCCTGGGGGTCATCTCTACATCATCGGTCATCACGTCGACTCCTTCGGAGTGACCGGTCCACCCGACAGAGATCGTCTCATCGATGAGGACGAGATCCGGTCAGCCTTTGACGGGTTCACCATCGAAACCCTCACAAAGGTCTCTGACATCGCCGACCACGGCCACGCGGCACCATCCCTTGTCGCGCTCCTGCAGCGCCCGAGCGACCCTACCACGGCATAACCTTCCGAGCACATCTGGCTTTCCGCAAGGCTAGCTCCCCCCCTCAGTGCCACAAGTCCCACCCCTTCGGTGTCCAAGGCCACTGGGCGTTGTCTGGTTTCATCCCTAAAACGATTAGGTGAAGCCCGGGTGGGCTGGGGATTGAAGGGAGTTCTGATGACCAAGTTCATGCACCAT
>NZ_DAHVNP010000052.1 GCF_027319265.1 Ferrimicrobium sp.
GACGACAGGTTCAACACGATGCCTGCCGCAGCAGCAGAGCTCTTGAAGTCCTCCATCTCACCGGGGAGATAGGACGACCCAGTGGTGTAGGCAAGTGAGAAGGTCAGGGTCTGACCGCCACTAATTCCTGTCCCACACTCATTTGCTCCAGGTCCTGGCTTCTCACAGACCGCTGGTCCCGATGAGGGGATCTTCCAACCGTGGGAAGTCAACAACGTCCGGGCATCTTTGATGCTGTAGGGATAGGTGCTTGCCGACTCGAGAGAGCCCATGTAGGGATTGGATGGCTTTGGCGGAATTGGACCGTAATCTGGATAACCCCCAGTCCCAAGGAGGAGTGACTTCACGACTGCCGACTGATCCATCAGATGCTGGAGTGCCTGGCGGATGTAAAGTTGCTTGAAGATGCTCCCGACTTGGGGGTTAATGTAGTTCAGTGACAGGAAGTTGATCTCCCAATAGGGAGTGGGAACGATGCTGTAACCCGCCGCCTTCACTCTTGGCAGCGTCGAGAGGTCATTGGCCGGTACGTAGCCAGCCTGAATCTCAGATCCCGATAGGAGCGAACTGAACTCAGACGAACTGGAGGTGTAGGGAACCTCCTTAAATACCTTGTAGTTAACTTTTGGTCCCGAGTAATTTGGGTTAACTTTGAACGAAGCAGCACCTGTCGTATTGAACGAAGTGAGTTCAAATGGACCATCAACCACCTTCCAAAGGGGATTGGTCGCATAGGTAGAAGTGTCCTTGGATTGGGCACTCAGATAACTCAAAACAGCGGCAGCTCCTGATGCAGTCGATGCATAATTACCCACCGATCCCGAGGTAGAAGTCTTATCCCACGCCTGCTGGGGCATCGGAACCAACTCATCGAGCTGATCATCGGTGAACCAGATTGGGTTGACCGACTCCGTGAGGTGTAAAACGACAGTGCTTGTACCTACTGTCGAGACTGATTTGATGCTGTCGGGTATATCACCCGGGACATAATCGCCAAACTCGTTTTTCTCATACTTCAGGAGATCGAGAAAGAACATCAGGTCAGCGTTCGTCAGCGGCTGACCATTCGACCACTTCCATGGCTTAAGCTTGATGGTGACAACGGAATCGTTTTGGCTGAAGACAGGAGCATAGGCGAGGCTCAATGCAGTGTTGAGAGCGGTCGCTGAATTCGCAGTTCCGATAGTGTAAAGGTATGGCCACATAAAGTTCTGGAAGCTTCCCTTGTTAGCAAGAGTGTTGTAGGCCGGCTCGACAAATGGCAAGATCGAAGTCGGAGTACCTTGGGCTCCTTCGGCCATCGTGATTACGCCCGCATTCGTCGCGGTCGAAGGCTGACTGCTACTCGATGTACTATTTGAGCTCGAGGAGCCACAAGCAGCAAGGATCGCACCTCCAAGGCTAACTGTCGCCAGTATTGTCAAGGCTTTCCAACTTCTATTGGCCCCAACTATCATCGACGTACCCCTTTTACTTTCCATACCCATAGCCCCTTTCAGCATGATTGATCTTCCACCGTTCTCTACTACCGACCACGTCAACCCCTAAGAATCATGGCCGTTTTCTTGCTGTCACCGACCAGCGTGGCTTCGACCAGCTCATACCATACCGAAGCAATGGTTAAGACCCATGAAACCCCTGATCACCTCGCTTGCCTTTCCTCGGCGCTGCCCATGCTGAAGCCTTTCGAACTTCTCAATATAGGCAAGGTCAGAAGATCAATGCAACCCACCGCTCAATAGGAGTCGCTCCCTAACCCTCTGATCATTCGCAACATCAACAATTGTCCAAGCCATTGCCAGTCCACCATCCAGCAGCGCTCTATCAGCAGAGGGCTCGGCGCAATGAGCCGCGAATTCTGGCTGATGATTCACTGAGTCACCACAGTCGATCCCCAACATGGGGTGGATGGCGGGGATTCTCATGGAGATGTTGGCCATATCAGTCGATCCACCCATCGGTCTCTCTCCCTCACCGAATGGGGCAAAGACTCGACCAAGACTCTCAGCATTCTGACGATACAACCTCGCTAGATCCTCATCAGTAACGAACTCCGAGTACGGTGGTGATTGTTCCGTGATACGAAGTTCGGCGCCTGAACCCACGGCTCCGGCCTCAAAGCACCGCTCAATTTTGGGGCGTACCTCCTCAAGGCTCGCAAGTGTAGTACTGCGGATGTAATAACTCGCAGCGGCCCGACCAGGTATCACGTTCGGAGCCTCACCTCCGTGGGTCGTGATTCCGTGAACCTGACAGTTGGTCGGGAGCTGTTGTCGAAGGAGAGCAATCGCGACCTGAGCGATCGCTAATGCGTCACCAGCATTGATACCCTTCTCCGGTGCGGCCGAAGCGTGAGCGGTCTTGCCCAAATACTCAACCTGCAGATGTGCCACCGCCAGCGCTCGCATAGCGACATCCTCACGAGGGGATGGGTGCACCATCATCGCCGCATGCACTCCTTCAAACACCCCTGCATCCAACATCAGGATTTTGCCCCCGCCACCCTCCTCTGCAGGGGTGCCCATGACCTTGAGCGTGATACCCAAATCATCAACCAGCGGTGCAAGCGACAGTGCGGCTGTGACTGCCGCCGACGCTATCACATTATGACCACAAGCATGACCAACGTCTGGGAGGGCATCATATTCTGCACAAACCGCGACCACGAACTCACCCGAACCAATCGTCGCCTCAAAAGCAGTCGGTAAATCCGCCACGCCTCGCTTGACAGCAAAGCCGCCCGACTCCAACGCCTCGCCTACCCATCTCGACGCCAGTTGTTCTTGGAACCCTAGCTCAGGATGTGCATGAATCCGATGACTCAATGCCACCATGTCCTCAGCCAATGCTCGCTGGTTCGCCTGAACCGCGCTCTTAATCTCAGGCATCTTTGACCATCCGTTGTTGTCCGACCGACACAAGAACTCCATCCTTGTATACAGCAGACACATTCTCCTTGAGCCGAGAAAAATCGAACGGGTCTCCATCGACCACTACCAAATCGGCTCGTTTCCCGGGTTCCACGGTGCCAAGCTCGCCCTCGAGGCCCATCAGCTGCGCCGCGCTATGCGTAGTCGCAACCAGCACACTTCCAGGATCCATGCCTCCCGCCTCCATTAACGCCAACTCTCGCAAGTTGGTACCATGAGCGCCTACCCCACTGTCTGTTCCCATTGCAATCTTGACACCAGCCTTTACAGCCCTTGCAAACGAATCCTGGTGCACCAGGAGCAGTTCTCGCGCCTTCGCGATGACAGCTGGCTGCAGCGAGGCACCCTGATCAAAACTCTCCACGACCGATATCGGAGCGATGAGTGTCGGAACCAGCCAGGTTCCCTTGGCGAGCATCATCTCAATCGCCTCGTCATCAAGATATACACCATGTTCGATAGATCGAATGCCCGCCCTGATCGCAGCCTTAATCCCATCACTCGCTTGGGCATGGGCCATGACAAAGATTCCTGCCGCGTTAGCCTCCGCAACAAGCACCTGGAGTTCATCATCCCGAAAGTGTCCGTGACGGGGATTGTCGCGAGGGGACAGGACTCCACCCGACGTAAAAACCTTGATCACATTCCCACCGGAGCGGATGATTTCTCGAACCTTCTTACGCATCTCTTCTGGACCATCCACAATTCCAGAAGGCCTTCCAGGATAGGAGACCTTACCATCGAGGTTGATCCCTGAAGGCAGCCAACCATCCCCGTGGCCTCCGGTTTGACTAATGGCAGTCACAGATATCTGCATCCGCGGACCAGCGATCAAACCATCTTCCACCGCCTGTTGCACGCCAAGGTCGGCTCCAGATGCGTCCCTTATCGTGGTGATTCCAAGATCGAGTGTGGCCTTGAGATTCGCCTCCGCTTCGTAGAACTGATAGGAAAATGGTCGGGTTAACCTTCGCATCGTATCTACACCAGAGCTGGTCACATGGACATGGCAGTCAAATAGACCGGGTAACAACGCCTTCCCGGTGCAATCGACTACCTGGTCTCCGTCTAGGCCGTTACCAACCTCAATAATCTTCCCATCCTCAACAACCACATCTGCTGGCGCCATACCAGAGCCCGTTCCGTCAAAGAGTTGACCACCTTGAAATAGGGTTCTCACCATAACTCACTTTTCCCTTCATTGTTTGTGAACTTACCTACTACTTGCTATGAACGAAAGAAGACTTTGAGGAGTCTGTGACCCGTAAGCCCTCAACCTCCCAATACCCGCGCCTCGGTCACAGACTCCGCCACCGGCTCCCTCAAGGGGAAGTGACAGGCCGCCTCGTGTCCGATGCCGAAGGACCGCAACGGAGGTTCAACTTCAGCACAGATATCCTGTGCGTACTCGCACCGCGTTCTGAACCGACAGCCCGAAGGAGGATTAATGGCAGAGGGGAGCTCGCCGGTAACACTCGTCATTCTATGCGCACGAGCCGCCTCGGGATCTGGTAACGGTATCGATCGCAACAGTCCTTGCGTGTAGGGGTGGGCTGGCCCGTCATAGAGGCTTGCCGTCTGCCCGATCTCGACAATCTTTCCGAGATACATGACCGCAACGCGATCAGCCATGTATCGCACCACCGACAGGTCATGCGATATCACCACGTAGGTGAGGCCGTGGAGCTCCTGGAGTTGGCACATCAGATTGATGACCTGAGAACGAATCGAGACATCCAGTGCCGATACGGGTTCGTCGGCAACAAGGATCTTTGGATTGAGGGACAACGCTCTCGCAAGACCAATTCTTTGACGCTGTCCACCAGAGAACTCGTGGGGGTAGCGATCGATGAGACTCAGAGAGAGCCCAACCTCTCCCATCAGCTCTCGCACTCGATCCTGGCGCTCCGACGGCGAGCCCACATGTTGCAGCCGCATGGGCTCTTCGATGATTGCCCCTACCCGCATCCGCGGGTCCAACGAGGAGTAGGGGTCTTGGAACATCAGCTGAAGATCACGTCTAGAACTGCGGAAACCCTTTCCCTTTGAACCCACCAACTCCTTGCCTAAGAACCTCACACTGCCCCCGGTTGGCGTCTCAAGACCGGCGACCAGCCTTCCAAGGGTGGTCTTCCCGCAGCCTGATTCGCCAACCACCCCAAGAGTCTCCCCAGCGGCGACTTCAAACGAGACACCAGAGACTGCCTTCAGCGTCGATCCACTCTTATGGCCCAGTCGGATGCTCGACCTGACTTTGAACTCCTTGACAAGATCACACACTTCTAGGAGCTCTGCCCTGGTCGACTCCGACGAATTTCGCGAACTAAATTCCACCCGATTCCCCGTCGAAACAACGTCGGTTGCCTCGCGGACTTCCACCAGGCGATTGGAGGTGCTTGGGAAAAAGCAGGCGACAGACCGAGTGTCGTCCTGGCGCTCCAATACAGGATCGTTGGCTCGACATTCGTCCTTGGCATACCTGCAGCGGGGCGCAAACCGACACCCAGTAGGTGGATTGGACAGATCTGGCGGTAGTCCTCCAATCGCGAACAACCGACGTGAACGATCACTCTGAAGATCAGGTAACGATGCTAAAAGTGCCTCCGTGTATGGGTGCATCGGCTGGTGGAACAAATCCTCAGTCGCTCCCTCTTCGACGACCCTCCCTGCATACATCACTGAAACACGATCTGCCCGTCCCGCCACGACTCCCATGTCATGGGTGATGAGAATCACACCCAACTGCAACTGCTCGCGCAGCTGATCGAGAAGGTCAAGGATTTGTGCCTGAATGGTGACGTCAAGAGCAGTCGTGGGTTCGTCGGCAATCAGCAGCTTAGGTTGACACGCCAGAGCAATCGCGATCACTACCCTTTGACGGAGCCCTCCAGATAGCTGATGGGGATAGTCTCCTACCTGGTCGTTCGGGCGTGGCATTCCAACCATCTTGAACAATTCGACGGCTCGCGAGCGGGCCTCCGTCTTTGAAAGACCCAGGTGCCGTCGCAGCGATTCCGCGACCTGCTTGCCAACCGTCATAGTGGGGTTCAAAGCGGTCATGGGGTCCTGGAACACCATCCCAACCTCGTTCCCTCGCACATCCTGCATGTCGTGTTCTCGAAGGTGCGCAAGATTGCGCCCATTGAGGAGGATCTGCCCAGACTCGACCACTCCTCCTCTTGGTAGTAGCCCCATGACCGCCATGCCAGTCATCGTCTTGCCACTGCCTGACTCGCCAACAAGTCCAACAGTTTCCCCGGCCTCCACCGTCAGACTGACACCGTCGAGCGCATGGACCGTAGAACTGGATAGGGCGATCGAGACGCGCAAATCCTGTATTTCTAGGAGACTCACGACCCTACTCTCCTGTCTCTTGCCACCAACCCCTGCATCCGATGACCCAATTGCAGATGGGGCCATCCTTCGTCCTGGCTAGCCCCTTCCAAAGCTTGGCCACGGCTTGCCGTACGAGAACCCGCAGGCGCCCAATCCATCTCTTGGCAAGCGTTATCTAGCAACCCTGGAGAAGTGGGGCTACAGTCGCAGTAATCTACCGAGGCCATGAGCAGACGTTCTGGTGCTTTCAAAGAACCGCTCACTCCCGGCTCTCCAAAGTATCGCGCAACCCCTCGCCAATGAAGTTGAACGCCACCACGGCCAGAACAATGGCGATGCCAGCAGGGTAGATTTCCCACCAGTAGCCGTCATAGACGAAATTGAGACCATTGCTAAGCATTGCTCCCCAGTTGGTAGCGGGTACTGGTGGACCGAGCCCTAAGTAGCTGATGACCGCGAAGAGCGCGATCGAATTCGCAATACTCAACGTAGTTTGCACAATCACGACACCGATGACGTTTGGAATAAGGTGCCGAGCGACAATCCACCGACTACTCGCCCCCGCTCCCTTCGAGGCCTCCACGAACTCACGCACCCGCAACGAGAGCGTCTCGCCACGTACCAGTCGAGCCGGGACTGCCCAGGAGATAACCCCAATTTCGATCACGAGCACCGGTACCGAAGGCTGGATGATCGTCCCGAGCAGCAAGACCAACAGCAACGCTGGAATCGCAAGCACTGAATCCGCAACTCTCATCATCGTGGCATCGATCCACCCACCGAAATAACCCGCCAGCGCTCCCCACCAAGTACCGATGATCATCGCGACGATGGCAGCACCAATGCCCACCTCAAGGGCCGACTGGCCACCGGCCATCAGGCGTCCTAGGATGTCATAGCCGACGTCAGAGGTGCCAAGCAGGTGTGCTGCACTCGGCGCTTGATTCGCTTGAGCGAGCACAGTAGTCACCTGGTTGGTCCGATAGATGAGAGGACCCACGAAGCTAAACAGCACCAGAAAGATCACGATCACCGCGCCAACCACGGCGCTCTTTCGCCGCAGAAACCTTCGGTAACCGCGCCGAATCCCTGAGGGGCGTTCCTCTTCCTGCTCTCGCTCAACTACCGTCTGATCGGTAGCGGTCACCAGCGGTTCATAGTTCACTCAGACCTTCCCTCCGACTCGTGCAACGACTCTTGGCCACCGGGGACGGTAAAGCCCTTCCTTAGCTTCATCTAGTACGACACCCTCGGGTCGGCAAACCGGTACAAGATGTCTGCCAATAGCGAACCCAACACCGTCGCCACCGCCACTACCAAGGCGACACCCATGACTATGGGATAATCCCTTGCAATAGCCGAGTTCCAGAACAAGAGACCCATGCCTGGGTAATTAAACACCTGTTCCACAACCAAAGCGCCGGCAATCACCAGTGGCAGGATCAACCCGACCAAACTGATCAATGGGAGCAATGAGTTCCGCAACACATGCCGGCTGAGAACCTGCCAACGGGTCAGGCCCTTCGCTCGAGCCGTCCGAATGTAGTCCTGGGCAAGGCTATCAAGAGCAGCTGATCGGGCAAACCGCGCAAAGGATCCAAATACCGTGATCATGAGGGTGACGACGGGTAGAACCAACGCTACTGGATCAGAAAAGGAGGCACTAATGGTCGGCCCCTGAGGCCCCTGTGGAGGAAAGAGATGCACTCCAATCGCCAACGCATCGATAAGCAACAACCCTAACCAGAACAAGGGCATCGAGTAACCAGTCAACTCGACACTCGTCAGGAAGTGATCCAACGCTCCATCGCGATGCACCGCTTGCCAAATCCCCAAAGGAATCCCAACGATGAGTCCGAGTCCATACGCAAGAGCCACCAGCAGGGCGGTTTTCGGAAGTGCCTGTCCGATCAGGGTTCGCACCGGGGCGTTCTGGGTATACGAGTAACCAAGATTACCGTGCAGAAGCTGTCCCAAATAATTGAAATACTGAACAATCAGGGGCTTGTTATAGCCATTAGCAACGATGAACTCCTTCACCTGAATCGGCGTGGCCTGGGGTCCGAGAATCGCACGCGCAGGACCACCAGGCAGGGAATGCACCATCACAAAGACAATCACCGAGACCCCAATCACCACCACAATAGCTTGCAGCAATCTTCGGACTAGGTACAGTACGCTCATCGTGCCTGGCTCACCAGATCTTTGTAGACAACCCCCTCTTTCACCACCATCACGATGTGGTTGGCGTTCTCGAGTTGATCGATCTGTTGGAGAGGATCGCAATCGGTAACGACGACGTCCCCAAACTTTCCAACGGCAAGCGAACCGAGCTCGTCGCTACGGTCGATGAGCTCTGCGGCATATTGCGTACCTGCAAGCAGGGCCTCCATTGGACTCACCCCAAACTCCACAAGGCGACGGAGCTCGGTAAGGTTCCGGCCATGGGCTGCAACTCCACAATCGGTACCCATGGCAATGCGCACACCAGACGTCAAGGCCTTTGGAAGGCAGCTTCGAGCAACCTCGATCCACTTCATTTTCTTCTCGTACGACACAAGGGGGACCGCCTGCTTGTCCGGCACGGTCGTAGCAGTTGTGAGCGTAGGTACCAGGTAAGTACCTCTCTTTATCATCTCTTCGACCGTCGCCTCGTCGATCTCATAGCCGTGCTCAACGCTGGTAACACCTCCGAGAACGGCATTCGCGATTCCACCTCGACCTTGAGCATGCGCAGCCACTCGCTTGCCACGATGCCGCTGAGCCTCATCAACCACCGCGGTAATCTCCGGGATCGTGAGCCCCTCATCGTCGGGTTGATCCCTGGGACTCCAAACCCCACCGGTGGCGTGAATCTTGATCACATCAGCGCCGGCTCGCAACATCTCACGAGTTCGCTTACGACACTCCACCTCGCCATCAGCAATCCCAGGATATTGAGATCGAAACCCTAGATCCAAGCCACTTGGGTAACAAGCATCACCATGACCACCAGTCACACTGATAGGCGTCACCGCGATGAGCATCCGCGGTCCATCAATGATCCCCTGTTCAACCGCCATCTTCATCCCCAAATCGGCTCCACCCAGGTCTCGAACGGTGGTCACCCCTGCCTGCAAAGTGACACGAGCAGACTGCACCATCGATAGATGTAGGTAGCTATTGGGCAGCGTGGCTCGACGCAATGGATCGCGCTCGGCATCGGCATTTGAAAGATGCACGTGACAGTCGATAAACCCTGGCAACATCCAGTTACCCGTCACGTCAACTCTTCTCACACCCGGATCTAGCGTTGGCAGTTGTGCCATGGGACCCACCCACTTGATGCGCCCATCTACCCCGACTAGGACACCTCCATCATCAGAGTTGTCAGAGCCAAGCCCCCCAATCAGTCTCCCGTGTTCCAACAAGAGCTCCGAGCTATCTGTCATCACTTCGCTGTGCCCCCAATCAACCGTTCATCTCGAAATTCCAATTGTCTCAGTACGCTGAGACCATCGCTATTTATAGGACCACGTCTGCGGGAACAAGATACCAGTCGAGGGGAAGTAGACACCCTTCAGCTGACTTGAGACCGCGTTGATCGTGTAGGTCACCGGCTGGAAGATGACAGGGAGCTGCTTGACCAGGTAGTTGGAGTAGGCCTGCATGGCACTG
>NZ_DAHVNP010000053.1 GCF_027319265.1 Ferrimicrobium sp.
CTCGGTCTTGTGGGCTGCGTAGTTGTCTAAAACGACGTGAACTCCCAGCTCCTTGGGTACTTGTCGGTCGATGAGCTCGAGGAACTCAATGAACTCTATCGCCCTGTGGGCTACCGTCATCTTGGTGATAACCTTGCCGGAGGCGACATCAAGTGCGCACGTTGTGATTGGAGATACCATTTCGCTTGTACTCGGTCGTTCGACGTGAGAGGAACCCCTGGCACCATGGGGAGCATGGGCTGGGTGCGGTTCAGTGCCTGGATCTGTGTCTTCTCGTCAACACAAAGGACAATCGCCGCCTCGGGAGGGTTGAGATAGATCCCGGCAACGTCTCTGACCTTCTCGGTGAACTCTGGATCGTTTGATACAGTGAAGGTCTCTACCATATGAGGCTTCAGGCCAAAGGTTCGCCAAATCCTGCCAACCGTGGAGGGAGAAACTCCAGCGGCGGCTGCCATGGTGTTGGTCGACCAATGGGTTGATGAGTCGGGTGGAGTGGTCGTGGTAGTGAGTTTGATGATCTCGGCGATCTTGTCATCCCCATGGGTTCTTGGAGTCCCAGATCTTGGTGCATCCGAGAGTGTCTTTACCCCAAACAATGAGAATCGTCTTCTCCACTTATCTACTGTTTGAGCTGATAGCGAGAGTTTTCTGGCAATCTCGGTGGTTCCCATCCCCTCAGCTGCGTACAAAGCGATCTTGGCTCGACGTACCTGAGCCTGCGGGGCCGTGGTTTGACGAACAAGGGCCTCTAAGTGCTCTCGTTCCTCCTTTGAGAGCGTCACGTGATAGAGGATGGGACGTCCACCGACGTCTCTCTTTGGCTCCTCGTTTGTTGATTGCTCTTCTTGCTTTCCCATAACCGACTACCTCCCAGAGTAGATACCAACTGGGATAACCAGGCGTAAGGGTTGAAAATTCCTTATTGAAGGAATTTCCGGCTAGGGACACTAGGTGCTCGCTGATTGAGTCCGAAGTGGCCGAGAGATTCTCGATGTACCGGTCTTACCGAATCCGAATCTGATGGTCGGTTAGCAATGCTACTCCGTGGGCTGTCCAAGACCGAAGGCGATCAGGTGCTCGGTCATAGACACCTCTGGCCTGCTCTCTACCATGCCTGTAACGCTCGCTAACAAATTTATTGGTCTACCGCCGGGCCAAGGGTTCTTCACTTGTCTGGCCTATTGTTAGCAAACAGTTTGTGCCAGCTACAGAGGCGTTGCATGACCACCGACTACTTCCCATAACATCCGCGCAACGGGCGAGCGCAGCTATCCGGTTGACTCCCCGTGAGCCAAAGACAACCGACCATGGCGACAGAGCCCACCGACGCACACCCACCGACGCGCAGCGTACCATCATGCGAGAAAGGGCCAAGGCCGATACCCGCGCAATGGAGGGAGGAGGCGCTGATTGCCAGAGAACTCCTCAATCGGGGCCAGAGGACTCGCGAGGCAGCTATCGCCGCGGCAGGTGGAGCATCGGATAGGTCAGTTCCAAAACCCTCGAGTGGTATCCGGGAGTGATTGTGCCACGAATCCTACGCAAACATTGGGCAGTTGGTGTGGTAGCGGGAAGTGCGGCGAATTCTTTGGTGGGCATAGTGGCGGCGATGACATGCTATTTCATGACGACGGAGCCAGAAGAGGGGAGAACTTCGATACCAGTTACTGGCGATATCCACAATAAAGAGTCATTAACTTCTCCTGCGAAGGGCAACAGAGGCTAGAGTATCAGAGATGGGAGCGGAATTCTGATTAATAAGATTTGGAAACTTGCTTCAGTCGTCGTGATTGTACCTATTGGTGCAGCGGTGTATTTTGGTACCCACTCGTCTGGCATAAAGACCATAAAGCGATCATCAACCTCTCAGGTAGCGAAAGCCAGGATTTCGCCGAAGTCGAAGTTTTCGACGCAACCCACCGCGAGCACGAATGCGCCCTCATGCACAGCGGCTCAACTGACGATTACTACCCCAACTGATAGTGACGACTATAGAGCTCTTTACAACGCCTACATCCAGGCGATCGGCATGAACCAGGAGTTCCATGCCAAGATGATCGAGAACACCTCAGGAACGAGCTGTTCATTGGGTGGTGGTATACCCAGAATGGAACGCATCGTTGTCACTGGTTCCCAGCCCGAGGCGCTCTCGGCAACGTCGCCACCTCTACCCGATGGTGTGACGATCATTGTCGAAGGTCAGCCTCCAGCGGGTCCAGTCTTTACCCTGGCACCAGCAGCGAAGGCTGAGATCTGGTACGGGTCGGACAGTGCGAAACCGAACCCAGCTGGGCATGTCAACTCCGCGACTACGCGTTTGACTGACTTGGTCTCCTGCGTCGAGGTCTTCTCGATACCGACGCCATCGGGATCCGTGAGCGTTCCAGGACCGGTCCAGAAGTGTGACAACTTTCAGCCACTGTTTCTCAACAACTACAGCTACTTCTTCCCGCTGTCCCAAAAGTTGACCACCGTCCTCCCGAAGTCGGATGTCTCCCTTCTTCGCTAGATTCTCCTGTGGAAACCCAGGCTCGGCGTCGCGACCGCGAACCTCGAGCAGTTCACTTTTCGCTTGGTAAAGGCAACGTCAGAACTGTTTTCGGTGATGCCGCGCGCAATGGTCGTGGAACTGTCCGGAGACACGGCACACTCACTGCTGGCGATGCTTGCCCCATTGGGGGAGAGCGCAGTGGAGACTACTTAAGAAGTCATGACGACTTTCCACGATATCGGCACAACAGGTGAGCGGAGCTATCAGCTTGACTCCGCGTGAACCAAGGAGATCTGATCATGGTGACACGGCCCACCGACGTACAGCGTACCATCATGCGAGAAAAGGCCAAGGCCGATACCCGCGCAATGGAGGGAGGAGGCGTTGATTGCCAGAGACCGTCTCGACCGGACCGAGAGGACTCGCGAGGCGACTATCGCCAAGCTAGACCGAGCAGTTGGGGAAGCTAAAGCGGCCTATCAGCTCGCCCTCGATGGGTTCACGGTTCGTGTCGGTAAAGAGCTTGTGGCTGAGCTACTTGGGACAGAGCTCGTTCGATCTCCACGACAGAGGTCATAAACCTGATGGAGACCCTGGCGATGTCTTACTTTGCGAGAGTACTGCTTAAAAGACTGTCGAGGGTGTTTCACTCCGGTTCGGAGCGTCGCGCTCGAGCTTCAACATCGTGGGCGATGCGTCTGTCAGAGGGGATTGAGTCCGACTAGGTTTGGTCGCGGGAGGCATGGATGCTTGTTATCACGCGTAAAGAAGGTCAGCGAGTACGAATTGACAGCGATATTGTGCTGACGATCGTCGAGGTGAACGGTGGTTCGGTGCGCATTGGCATCGAAGCACCACTGAACATTCGCATTGAGAGGCCAGTTGATGATCAACCAGAAGCCGCGGACGGGGTCTTGAGCGGGTGAATATTCGGTGAAGAAATCGTTGAGGTCGGCTGGCATTGCTGCAAATGAGAAGCCTCTCATCTCAGCGTGTTCTTGATTACCAGCGCTCGCATGCCGATGTTCTAGGACCCCCGTTGTCAGAGGCTCCGCTCTCGGGCATCTACTGCTCATAAGCCTCACAACTTGGTGAGCCCATCAATAGAATGACGCAGTTGGTAACACTGGTGGATCTCGCCGAAGTAGTTCGCCGTGAGCGACAACTACTTGACCCATCAGTGCGCGCGATGGGCAAGTCTGTGGTAAAGTCGCGATACGCTGACTTGGTGGCGTGGGGCGTCTCTAACCATATGGTGCTCCGCGACCATGATGTCAGGAGGAATTCCCGTTGAACCAACAACCCTTACAAGTGGGGATGGTCCTCTTTGAGGACTTCGAGCTGCTCGATGTCACAGGCCCCCTGGAGATCCTCGGGAAGCTTCCCGAAGCATTCGCGATCACGTTGATTGGCCAAGAACGCAAACCCGTTAGCAGCGTTCAAGGGGTCTCCATCATGCCCACGGCCACGATGTCGGAGGCACCGAGCGTTGATCTCTTGATGGTTCCGGGAGGAATGGGTACGCGCAGATTGGTCAACGACGAGGCATTGATCGACTGGCTAGGCTCCTACGGACGCCAAGCATCACTCGTCGCCTCGATCTGTACCGGTGCAGCCCTGCTGGCAAGAGCTCACCTCTTAGATGGCTACCGTGCAACCACCAACAAGCGTGCCATGGAGTGGGTCCAAGAGGTGGCCCCAAACATCAGCTTTGAACCAAGGGCCCGGTGGGTGAATGATCGAGACCGGTGGACCTCCTCGGGGGTGGCTGCCGGCATGGATATGACGCTCGCCTTGGTGGCTCATCTCTTGGGTGAGACCCAAGCGCGAGAGGTGGCCAGTGCGATTGAATACGAGTGGAATGATGACCCAGATCACGATCCCTTTGCCAAGGATGAGGACCACGAGGGACTCCGGGGTTCCCAAGCGGTTCTGACGGTCTTTCGCTCCCGCCTCAAACCAGATCACCAAGACTACGAACTCGTCGCTGACGATCTCGAGCAGCTTGCCCGGAACCAACCCGGGTTTCGATTCTTTAAGACCTACCAAGCCCAAGATGGTGAGCGATGCTCAATCGTAGTGTTCGACAGTGAGGAGTCCCAAAGAGCTTGGAGAGTCAACCCCCGCCACCTTGAGGCCCAACGGCGTGCGGCTCGTGACTTCTACTCTGAGTTCTCGGTCCAGGTCGGTAGTCTCCTTCGGGAAATGAAGGTGAAGGAACCCCAAGCCTGAGGAGATATTTTCGGGTCGTGACTGCCTTGATCACCGTCGCCTCTCAACGAAGGGTCAGCGCCTACTCATCATTCTCTGCGCCCATCGCCCCGGCAGCCGGTGCAAGGGCCGTATGGTAGAGCGCCAGCGGCGTGATGCCAGGTTCGTCAGACGTCGGCGTTGGTGAAGAACTCCTTAAGGTAGCTAGACGACTACCAGGGGCCTTCCAACTCCAATGCAGAAGTTCGAATCGTAATCCTCCATAGTTAGTCATCAATTATCATTAGTGCAGCTCAGAAACGGAGTGTTCCTCGCGGCCTGTCATGAATTATCACGGTTTGGCGAGATTCCATGACGCAAAGTATGACACGCTCTCCGCTGTTACAACCAGCGGATCGCTGTCATCCCCTCTGACTTTCGCTGTTGTCGCGAAATTGAGGAGCTGGCGACGAATCTCTGATGTCTGTCAGGGTGATGCCGATCGTATCCGACCCCGATCCCACTCTCTTGGTGGGATCGGGGCTGCGGACCTATGCGCAGGACCCGCTTTGTCCGAGGCTCCGGTTCCGGCAGGGAGTCCTTCGTGAGCCGCACCCCTTGATCAGGGGGCCAATAGAATTTCGCAAGTGGTAACACCCGAGGATCTAGCTGAAGTAGTACGCCGTGAACGGCAACTGCTCGACCCATCAGTGCGCGCGGTGGGCGACTCTGTGGCAGAACTCCTGCATCCTGACTTTGTTGAGTACGGGGCATCCGGTCGCATCTGGGACTCCGCTGCCATCACATCTGCTCTCAAGGCCGACCCGGGAGTGTCCGGGGAGGCCGTGGAGTTTTCGCCCGTTGCTCTGTCGGAGGATGTCGTGCTACTGACTTATCGCATCGTCGGGACACCAGGGTCTCTTCGGAGTTCGGTTTGGGTGAAGGATTCGCTGTCTTCCTGGCGCATTCGGTTTCATCAGGGGACCCGGCTGGCCACTGATTGACATCGCGGGATGTAGCGACCGTCCAACATTGACACCTTCCCAATGCACCATGTGAGTCGGTGAACATTTCCCACACCGAGGGTAACCTGAAGTCGTGACACGACTCAAGAACCTACCAAACCCGAAGATTCGAACTGTTGTTTTTGATGTCGGGGAGACTCTTGTCGATGAGTCTCGAGAGTATGGGTCATGGGCCGACTGGCTCGGTGTTCCTCGCCACACCTTTTCGGCGACCTTTGGAGCGATTCTTGCAAGAGGTGGCGATTATCGAGATACCTTTCAAGTGTTTCGCCCAGGCTTTGATCTCGCTGTCGAACGAGTAGCCAGAGTGCAGGCGGGGCGTCCTGAGACCTATGACGAATCGGATCTGTATCCTGACGCGAGACCTACCCTCGAGGCACTGCAAGATGCGGGCTTTAAGATCGGCATCGCGGGTAATCAGACGATTCGTTCCGAAGCGATTCTGCGTCAGCTCAACTTCGCTGCTGACTGGATTGCTACCTCCGATGGCTTAGGGGTGGCGAAACCGTCCAGCGAGTTCTTTCGCGCGATCATCGACTTGGCTGGCGTTGCAGCTTCTGAGATTCTTTACGTAGGGGATCGACTCGACAACGACATCGCGCCGGCGCAAAGGATTGGAATGGCGACCGTGCTCATCCGGCGCGGACCGTGGGGATACATCATCAAGGATCCAGAGGTCGAGAGGCGTTGTCTTGCCACGATCAATTCGCTCACGGAACTGACAGCCCTGCTAGCCAACCCCGAGTAGTTCCCGCTCGCGCTCGTGGAGATCTTTTGCCCAAGGAGTCCCTCGCAAGGATGCTTCGAGAGTTGGGAGCCGATTGATTGCCATGAGGTAGGGTCGCTCTCTGGCGAGCGTGAGTCCTTCGGTGGCATATTGCATGGATTGCTCGGGTGCCGTGGCACTGTAGGCGATGGCTAAGTCCAAGCAGACGACTGCGCGCTGCTTGATCTCTGTGATCTGTTCCAGTGCGTCGGCCAGGTGCTGGGCCGCCTGTTCTGACCTGCCTGCTGCGAGTTCCACTGTTCCTGCAAAGGAGGCGGTTCGTGCTTCGTCGTACCAGTCAAACCATTGAGGCATCTCCCCTTCGTGATTCAGTCCCTCATCGGCGGCGCGCATCTGTTTGAGCGCTGTACTAGGATCTCCCGCGATCGCTGCGAGTTCAGCGCGCACGCAATGGAGCCAGGACCTCAACATGGGCTGGCCGCGCCGCGGCGCGGTTAGGTCTGCGCGTCGAAGCCATCCGGCTGCGCCCGCGTGGTTACCTCCAAAACCTGCAATGAATGCACGGTGGGCCAGGATTGCCGCCAGTAAGGGATTGTCCCCTGCGGTCTGTGCTAATGCAGCTGCGGTTGCAAAGTGCGCCTCGCCGGTCTCTGGATCATTACGATCAAAGAACGCCAACCGTCCCGCGAGCAGTGCGACCCAAGCTGTGGCAACGGCGATGTCAGCACGTTGCCTTCTTGCACTCGAGAGATACGAGAGACCTTCGCCTAAGAGATTGATTGCCTCGGTCTCCACGGACTGCGGCCGCCCACTGTGATAACGCTTCGCTGTTTGGTGCACCCGTTCCTGGTAATCAGCGAGGTCTGTCCCCTCAAATGAAGCGATGGGGGAGAGAGAGAAACGCGCGACTGTTCCAAGCGAACGGGCTGAGGCTGCGGATGCTGACAAAGCGGTGATTCCAACCGTACCCATCAAGAAGGTACGTCGCGTCATAGGGGGATGTACGTCTCCGTCATCGGGTGGCGCCGAATCAGGTAAGACACTGCGCAGGTAAGGCCACCAGTGGGCACTTGGCGACGATGTGCCACGTTCCCAGCGCGCTATTTGACCTTGCAGATTTTCTGCTCGCGTTGGTCCCCAGTCCTCTCCAGCGGCCCTGATGGCCTGGAGTAGCAGCTCAGCTAATTGCATCTGAGTGAGACCAGCAGCAGTTCTGGCCTCGCGAAGAGTACCTGCCATGGCACCAACTGTAGCATAATCAACGCGAGTGGGGTGGCTGAATAAGCACAATTTCACATATTTGTGATGTTTTTCACATATTATTGCCCGGTAATCGAATAATTTGTCCACGCTTTACTGGATGGTATGACACACACCACACCCAGTATTGATCAGACCCTATCCGAACCTCGTTCCCAATCACCTGTTGGCATCTTGCTTGACATCGATGAGGCAGCAACCGCATTGCGGATCAGCCGCTCTCGTCTGTTTCAGCTCGTTGGCTCTGGTGAGCTTCAATCGGTGAAGTTAGGCCGGAGACGATTGTTTCGACGAAGCGACTTGGAAGCCTTTGCTTCCGGCCTTGCGACGACTCCTATCGCCAACCGTTCCCGAGGAAGCGTCTCGGGAACGAGGAGATAGGTGCGACATGGCGACCCTTGTACAACTTGTTCAGGGTGCCCCGGAATTGCCGTTAGCGTTGCGCGCGGCACCGAGTGTCTCCATGGGGAGCGGTTTGCTCAACCGAGACTACAAACTCCTAGCAGTCGTGCTCCAACTTGATCTCATCTGGTCGGCAGAGATTCAGAGCTACGCTACTCGGCATTTTACCGGCGACGATGCCGATCGGGCTGTACGGCGCATCTGTGCGGCCACCGCTCAGGTGCAGGCTGGAAAGCTGAGCCTGCAGGAGGGAGCGACTCAAGCTTTACGTGTAACTGCCAGGCGACGGCGGGTGGACTTCTATCGACTAGCTGAGCGTTTGTCCATCGAGAAGCCCAATGCCCGATTCTCTGACTACTTGAGCGAAGATGTGGAGCTGGATGCTCTCTTGCCAGCTTCTTTGGAAGCCCTGCATCATTTGACTGGTTTCAGTCCAACCGAGGCTGCGATCTGTTGGTTGCAGACGTTGTGGCCACCGCTCAAGTCGGTTTTGCTGGAATATCCTTATCCCCGTTTGCCCTCATCCGCCTTTGCGGCAATGGATCAGCTTTGTCCCCAGTCGTTCCCAGAGGTATCGTTTACCGCGATTCGGCGCCTCTTTGCTGGAACCCGTCCGGATCATCGGTCGCGTCTTCGTCCATCTCTCCTAGCCGCACATTCCCAAGGGTTGTGGAACTCAGACTGGACACTTGTTCGCGCTCACGTTGCGGATTTGGTGAGAGCAGATCCTGCGGTCGGCGTGCTATCACCGGTTGCTCGTGATGTTGCCGTTCGTCCCTTTATTCGTGCGTTGAATGTTCTCGCATTTGCTGACTCGGATGTCGCCGAGTGCGAACCGACCATCTCTATTGACCGGATTGCGCTCTAGCCGATCTAGCTGCGACGAGGCCTCTACAGCCAAGTTTCGTAGCTGTGCTAGTGCGACCAGAAAGGAAGAGTTCTTCGGTGAGCAGCATCTTGCACGATAAGTCTGATTTCCTAGCGTCAGAGACCAGTGATGCACCAAGCGATACGGTGTGGGACGATTACGGAGGGGAGGAACCTTGCGCATCCGGGCCAGCCCTCGATACTCCTTTCCGAGTGGTTGCTGGTAACGATGTTCCGTTCCCGCGCGCCTATCGTCCCAAGGATCAAGCAAGCCGTAATATCGGTGCGCTGACGTACTTCGATGGGAAGGGAACTCATACTATAACGAATGCGCCAAAGAGGCTCTACGCGATTCTCTCTGCCTATTTTTGGCCAGTCCGGGATGGGGCCGGCCAAGTATGGCTTGTTCCACGCCGCGAGTCCAGGCACCCTTTGGGTGGAGTATGTGCCCCCCTCATGGATGATTGGACGATCAACCGAGCTATCGCACGCTTCGCAGAGTTCTTCCCGCATGCCAACCTTCCCGGCAAGGATGCGGTGATCACCGCGCTTCGAGCGTTGGGCGGGGAGGCTCACCCGGTTGGTGAACTCTGGGTGAGATGGGGTCGCTCTTCTGACGGGGCACTGTGGTGGGATAGCGGGGGTGGCCATGAGTTTGTTCGTGTCGACAGAGATGGCTGGTCGGTACACGCCCAACCCGAGTGCTTCTTTCGAAGCGGACCAGCGCGTGCTATGGCTGTTCCTACACGCGGAGGCAGCCTGGATGATCTTTGGGAGTTCGTTCCGGTTAGGCCCGCTGATCGCCCTCTGGTTGTCGCGTGGATGCTGACCGCCATGCATCCCGATCGCGAGACCGCCGCCGGCATTCTCTACTTGAGTGGCCCAGAGGGATCTGGAAAATCGACGGCTGCTGACAAAATCACTGAGGCGATTGGATCGCCAGTCGCTCGCAAGAAACTCGACATGCGCCGGGGCGATGACCGTGATCTTATCGTGGGTGCCTCCGCAGGTTGGGTGCTCGGTCTGGACAATCTTTCAACCCTTACTGCCGAGCAGCAGGATCTGCTCTGCACGCTTGCCACCGGCCACGAAGAGACGTACCGGGTCCTCCACACCACCACCGACACCGTGACCCTTTCTGTTCGACGCCCGATCACTATGACCTCGATTGAAGTTCCCGTGCTCCGTCCAGATCTCATTTCACGAATGGTTCCGGTCACCTTGGGGGGATTGGATATTGTGAAGCCTGAGGATGAACTCGCGAAGGCCTGGCACATCGCGCAACCGTTAATCTTTGGTGCGCTACTCGACCTACTGGTCGAGGTCATGGGTACCCCAACCCCCACCTCCTCTCATTCGATGCCCAGGCTTGCCGCCCTCGGTCGTATCGCTCTTATTGCAGATCAACGACGGGGGACCGATACCCTGTCCCGTCTTGCCGTAGCGACTTCAGCACTCCTCGGCGATACGGTGAGCGACGATCCCTTTTTCGACGCTTTGACAGCTTCGATACGTGTTCAGTGGTGTGGCACGGCTGCGAACCTATTGGCAACGCTTGATCCAGATGATGAACTGGCTCGTCGTTATGGACGCGCTTGGCCTACCGCCAAGGGAGTCTCTGCACGCTTAAAGCGGTCGTGGCGGGCCCTGGAGGGAGCGGGATGGAGGCTTTCGGTCGATCACCTCCCTAACAACCGTGGCCAGCGCTGGACACTGGTTCCGCCATCGTTGTAGCTCGCGCAACCACTTGCTTGGAGTCGATTGTTCTCCCGCGTCAGGAGGTCCCGGAAGAGTAGTAGGAGAAGCCTCTTCATTCATGAGTATCAGCTACTACCGAGTCATTTTAGGCAACAGGAATCCGTTTTGACATGGTCCTAGACGGATCGTGTTAAGGCAACTAGGTTCCGCATTGGAGTGGGTCTGGGTGGGCATCATTCCGAAGGTTTGCAGGACCGTAACCGAGAGTAGATGTCGATCGTCGATCTGTATGTGCTGAGAAGGCAGAGTTTGACTCAACCGGACAACCAAGCTTCATGCAACGGCAGTGACCCGAGCAGTATGTTCATGTCAGAACGTCCTAGTCTTACAGTAGTCGGCAGCGGTGCACCCGTTCTCTTAGGGTCAGGCAATTGCCAGACACTGATGGGGCTCAAACTCCCTTGTCGTCTGAGCATGCCATCAGGTGCGTGCTTGACAAGGTCTAGGGTCACATGATGCACGTTGTGAGTTTGACCTGTAGCAGGGTTTGCGTCGTTGGCTTCGGATAACAACCGAAACCAAGTTGGCATAATGCTGTGAAAATGGCTTCGATCGGTTCCTCCGCTACGGGTTCGAGGAAACTCCCCCTCAGTGACAGCACCACTCATAGATCTGCCCCAGTGTTATAATCAAGATCGTGCAACCCGGTGAGCGAATCAGGATGATCAGAGATACTGCGGATATGCTCGCGGAGCGACCTTGGTCCGTCATCCAGCTCACGCTCCGTCAATTCGGTCTTGGTACTTACGAGCCCGACGATTTCAACGGTCCAGCACAGGACGTATATTGCAGCGAGCAAATTGAGCCGGCTTCCGACGAGATTCTACAAGATCTCTACGGATTTCTCTTGGACGAGGCCACGTCCCTCGGGCCAAGTGTCGGCGAGTCTGAATCCGTGTGGAGTTCAAGTCGTGCGGCAAGGGTATTTCTCTCACACACCCACGACCACCGAACATTCGCTGGTGATGTTAAGACGCAGCTGGAAGTGACTTATGGAATCGAGGCTTTCGTAGCCCACAACGATATCAGTCCTAGTGTCCGTAGTCAAAGTTTCGCTGTGAAACAGGAATTTTCAAGTTTCGGCCCCTGTTGAACCCATTGTCCACCTACTCTTTTGGAGGAAAAGGCAATGACAATGGCTAAGCAGATATCCAAAGCAACCCAAGTGGCAAAAGATTCACAAGGGGCCAAGAAGCGCACCGGCCGTAAACCCACCTACGTCGTCACGTTGAGCGATGAGGATAAAGAGTTCCTCACTTCGGTCATCGCCAAACGTAGCGCTCCTGCTGTTCAAGTCACCAGAGCAAAGATAGCCCTGTTGGCCAATGAACACGTCAGGCTAAGAGATATCGCTGATGAGCTGGATATTTCTAACTTCACGGTCTCAAAGTGGGTAAGGAGATTCGCCCTCTATGGCGTGAAGTCG